>CAYFXP010000488.1:0-11909 GCA_964346935.1 uncultured Syntrophobacterales bacterium | reverse complement strand
GAAATCCTATGATGACGAATATGTATCCCATTGCCAAACTCAGCCTGTCTACCCTGGCAAAAACCAGGTCGTATCCCAGGAAGCGATATATCCAGCTGGTACCGGGCTCAAGGTATAACAGGTCAATAAACCCAACTACGGGAATCAGAAGAAGGTAGGGCTGCCTGAATTTCCCACTCAACCTCAGAATAGGGATGAGGATTGCTCCCAGGATGAATATGAAAGCGGGTGGTAGGGGTTCAATCATAGAAATCTTCCTCGCGGGATCCCAAGGAGTCCACGATTTTAATCGCCCCTATGAGCAAAAGGGCCCCGAGAGCTCCAAAAATCGCATCCATTGACGGGATGGTATGCCATGGGAAGACGGCGTGTTTATGTTCCGTAAGGAACCCCAGGGGGATACAGGCCATTACCAATAGCAAAAAGAGCCTCTTAAGATGCCTCGCCACGTTAGCCAATCCCCACTATGTTCCTCGCGGCAAGAGTTGCCACCTGAAAGAAATGGAAAAAGGCATCGGGGACAATTCCCAGTATTACTGAAATGACGGCACATGTGGTCAACGGAACTACCATGACCATCGATGCCTCATCAAAGCCCGAATTTACCCCTCCCTTGGATCTACTAAAGAAGGAATTGTATATGATGGGAAAGAAGTACGCGATGTCCAATAGGGCACTGGTGAGCAACACAAACATAAATACAATTTCTTTGGCCTCGAGGGACCCGAGGCACAGATACCATTTGCTGATGAACCCCACAACCGGTGGGGTTCCGGCGATCCCCATGGCGGCGATGGCAAATGAACCCATGGTTTTCGGCATTGCTCTCCCAATCCCATCCAACTCGCTTACATTCTCCTTGTGGATCTTCACGTATATGGCCCCGGCCACGAAAAACAAGGTGATCTTCATAAAACCGTGACCGGCTATGTGGAATATTCCTCCGATTATGGCGCTGGGGGAAAGCAAAGCTGCCCCCATGATGATGATGGCAAGGTTATTTATTGTGGAGAAAGCCAACCGTCTCTTCAGGTTATCCTGGGCGAGGGCGAGCATACCCGAAACAATTATGGTGAAAGATGCAAAATAGGCCAATACGAGCCAAAGGTTTAAATCCGAGAGCAGCTGGGGGCCAAATACATAGAGTACGACCCGGAGAACGCAAAATACCCCTGCCTTAACAACGGCCACCGCATGGAGCAGGGCACTGACCGGGGTGGGGGCAACCATGGCGGTGGGAAGCCACTCGTGGATGGGCATGACCGCTGCCTTGGTCCCAAACCCGAGAATGAAGGTGACAAAGAGGAGGCGGAGAAGGTTGTTTGAACCCCGCCCTTGGAGAAAACCCCCGCCCACGAAATCGAGGGTTCCCGTTAGATTATAGGTGAGCGCCATGGAGAAGAAGACAAGGGCTGCACCGGTTAGGAGATAAGCCAGATATTTCCTGCCCCCCATTACGGCCTCTGGCGTCTCCCTATGGGCCACAAGGGGGAAGGTGGCAATGGTCAGTATCTCGTAGAAGATGAAAAGGGTGAGTAAGTTACCGGCGAAGGCAACGCCCAGGGCCCCGTGGAGGGCAAGGGCAAAGCAGAAGAAATACCTCGTCTGGGCATGCTCATTCAAGCCCCTCATGTAACCAATGGAATAGATGGAGGTTGCGATCCACAGTGCAGATGCGAGGGTCGCAAAAAAGAAACCAAAGGCATCCACCCTGAATTGCAATACGATTCCGGGGGCCAAATCGGTGATGGTGCACTCAATGATCTTCCCCGCCAATACGGTGGGCATCATGGAGGCGACCAGGAAAAATTTGGTCGCCGAGGCCAAAATGGTCCATAGTTCCCTTAGATTTCTTCGCCTTTCCCCGGTAAACAGGATGAGAAGGGCTGCGAACCCGGAAACCGAAACGGCCAACATTGGCCGTATGGAGGACACTACTTCCACGCTTCAATCCCCAATAGTTCAAAGGCCTACTGGAACGGCAAATTGAATTACGCCTGTGATAATCTTTCCGCTCAAGACCCCCAGTGACAGTATTCCTGCGGTTACGATGAGGATGGGAATGAGCATGCTGAGAGGGGCTTCGTCCACGGAAATGTCCTCATGGCCCCCACCACCATGGACATCAGCGGGCTCGAAGTAGACATTCTCTATGACCCTGAAGAAGAGGACGGCATTGAGCAGGCCACTTACGAGCAGGATCGCTACAAAGAGCCACTGGTGAGCATCGATTGCGCCCAAAACGAGGTACCATTTACTGAAGAACCCACAGGTGGGTGGTATTCCTATGACGGAAAGGCCGGCTACCCTCACGGCAGCGATGGTCATAGGCATCTTTCTATGGAGGTACTTGAATTGATGGATATTCCGCAGCCCTACCTTATAGAGAACGGCTCCGACCACCAAGAAGAGGCATGCCATCATCAGCGCATCGTTGAGGATGTGAAGGATGGCTCCCGTAAGGCCCGTCTTGTTAGCGAGCCCCACGCCCAACGAGATGTAGCCCACCTCGGCAATGAGGACATAGGCGAGCATCCTCTTGAGATCTGTTTGGCCTAGCGCCAGTATGCATCCGAACAGAATAGCAATGGCAGCCACCCAGGAGAGAATGGTCGTTGCCGGGATCAATTCAATGGAGAAAGAGGGCTTGAATACCGTAAAGATAATCCTTATCAATACGTATGCCCCCACCTTGGTCATCAAGGGAGCGACCAAGGCGCTTACCGCTGAAGGAGCGTACGTATAGGCATCGGGAAGCCACACATGCAGGGGAAAAAGCGCCATCTTCAAGCCGACTCCTACGATAAAGAAGGCAAAAGCCATCAGCACTACCTTGGAATGATATAAATCGGGCAATATCCTGGATAGATCAGCCATGTTGAGCGAGCCGGTAACGACATAGAGGTATCCCACGCTCAGCAGGTAGAAGCAGGCACCGATGGTCCCATAGATCATATAGGTAAAACTGGCAAATGGGGCGCCATCTTCCCCTATGGCGATGAGGGCATAGCCGGCGAGGGATGCAATTTCCAGGAATACGTAGAGATTGAACATATCCCCGGTGACGACTATCCCCAAAAGACCCGTTACCTGCAGCAGAAAAAGGCAGTAGAAGTACACAACCCTTTGGGGCAGTTCGCGTTCAACGCTTCTCTTGGAAGATATGGCTACGATAAGGCTTATAGCTGATACGATGATGGCCATGAAGGCATTGAGGTGGTCGATGACGTACTCAATCCCCCAGGGCGGATCCCAGTTTCCTAGATAGTAGTGAATGGTCCCCCGTTCTCCAACTACATGGAGAATGAATATGGATGAAAGCGCGGAAACGGAGAGTGCAGCGATAACCAGGGGATAGCAGAGATACCTCCTCCACCATCCGATGATGGGAATGAAGAAGGCAGTTATGAGTGGAACGACTATGATGAGGATGGGAAAGGGTAGGGTCACTTCCGAAGCTCCAGGATTTCATCCTCCTCCAGAGTGTTATATCTCCTATAGAGCATTATTATCAGTGCCAAGGCTACTCCAAAGGTGCTCACCATGACCACTATGGTAGTGAGCATGAGTACGTGGGGCAGCGGATTTACGTAATGGGCGGCATGGATGGCATGTATCGCCTCCCCATGTCCGTGTCCCACGATTGGTATGGTCGCCCCTCGCTTGGCCCCCGTGGAGATGAAGTAGAGTATTATGGCGGTTTGAAATATGTTCATGCCAACAAGCTTCTTCAACAGGTTTCTCTTGCCTATCATGGCGTAGAAACCGATCATCATGAGGATAATGTAAACCCAGTAGTTGTATTTGCTTATAATCAATTCCACGTTATTCCAAGCCCTCCTCGTGCTTGCCCCTCGAAGCGAGGTCAAGGAATATGGAAATCATAACGGCCATCACGGTAATCCCCACCCCGATCTCGATGCCCAATATGCCGAGGGAACGAGCATTGACGGGATCTACCGGTAAAATGTGGCCAAGCCTGCTGTAATTCAGGTAGTTCCCACCCAGTACCAGGCAGACAAACCCAATTCCCGAATAGATAATCAGGCCTAAACTACAGAACACCGTCCCCGATTTCTCGGTTAACCGCCTCTTTGCCTCGTTGATATCGTAGGCAACGCAGAAGAGGATGAAGCTGGCACCCAAAATCACCCCTCCCTGGAACCCTCCCCCTGGGCTGTGGTGTCCATGGACAATCACATAGAGACCATAGACCTGGATAAATGGTATGAGAATCCTACAGACGGTCTGTATGATTACATCTTCGAGCAGGGCTATCACTTTCTCGGCCTTCTTATGAGAAGGATACACGCCATTGCAGCGGTGAAGATCACCACTGTCTCCCCCAGGGTGTCGTAACTCCTATAGTCGGCAAGAACTGAGGTTACAACGTTGGGCACCGCCGTTTCCTCCATGGTCTTTTCGATATACCTCGGCGAAACGTGGATGCTGGCGGGCGAATGGGGATCACCCCAATCAGGCATATCTATCGTTCCATAGAGAAGGAGTGCCCCAGTCATCAATACCGCTATGAGTGCCAAGGGCTTCAATCCTTCGTCCTCCTGCTCGTCTGAAACACCGCCGCAATGAAGAAAACGGTACTAACCCCGGCTCCCACCGATGCCTCGGTAAAGGCAACATCCACCGAGCCCATCTCAGCCCAGAGCAGGCACATCAAGAAACTGTAGGCACCGAAGATGATGGCCGAGCTCAAGAGGTCCCTTACCGTAATAGCGGCAACGGCACAGATAATCACAAGCAAAAGCAGTATAAGGTTGAGTTGCCAGATCACGTTATTTCCTCCTCACTTGGGCATCTATTACGGATTTTCCATCCTTGGTCCACGGTTCAACGCCGGCATCAAACGCCCCCCGCAGTATGGCGTGGGTGGCTGTTGGACTGGTGAAGAACACCAAGAGGGCAATCAGGAATATCTTCAGGCTGATCAGTGAAAAACCATTATAGAGAACCATCCCTCCAAGCGAGAAAAGGGCCCCCAGGGTGTCACATTTGCCGGTGGCGTGCATCCTGGTATAAAAATCGGGGAAACGCAGAAAGCCGATGGTTCCCGAAAAAAAGAAGAAAGTTCCCGTTAAGATAAGGAATATCGATACGATGTGCACTACAGAACCCCCTTTCTGTGAAGATATTTTGCCGCGGCCAGGGTGATGATAAAATTGAGCAAGCCATACACCAGAGAGATATCGACAAACATCTCTATTCTCCCATAAATAAAGCCCATGAGGGCTAAGATAATGAGCGTCTTGGTCCCGATGACACTGGCGCCAATCAACCTGTTGAAGAAGGCCGGTCCAAATACCACCCTATAGAGGGTGAGCAAAACCAAAAGGCCCAATATGAGGCTGTTTATCAGAAAGAATCTTTCCATTAATCCTCCATAAACACGTGGGCTACCTTATCTTCCATCTTGCCGGTCAAGAGATCCTCCGCAACCTTCTTGTCGATTGAATGCACGTAGAAATACCCCTCCTCGATGAGCACCGTGATGGTACCAGGAGTCAGGGTAATTGAGTTGCCAAAAGTCATGAGGGAAAGATCCTTCGTAAGTTTCGTCTTAAATCGTATGATATGGGGGTCTATAAGCACGGACATCTTCGGGTGAAGGGCTAAATAGGTCACATAAATGCCGGCGAGAACGATCTGGTAGATGTGCCATGGGAGATATTTCACGAAACGGATGGATTGGGAGAATACGTTCTTGGCTCTCGTATCCTTGAAGAGGAGATCTTGGGAAGCATGGGCCACTATTGCGCAGGCAATAACTCCCAAGGACAAGTGAAAATAATCAAGGCGTCCTGACAGAACTATCCAAAAGACGTATAAGATTATGAAGGTACTTGAAAACCCCATGCCCAAAAATAACCGCGATTATCTGAATTTCCTTGGCCGTCTACCCTCCAGCTTCTTCAAGTCCCTCTTCAGGTATTTTACGCAAGGCTCTATTAGCCTCATCCAAAAACTTGCTGTCGGGATGATGTTGGACTAAGTTCGTGAAAACGGCTCTCGCTCCTTCCCACTCCCCCAGTTTCACGTGACACCTGCCCAGGTAAAAGAGGACCTCATCAACAATATCCACCTCTGGGTAAAGCTTCACCGCTGCCTCCAACCTTCCCTTGGCCCCTTGATACTTCTTCCTCTTAAAATGATACTTGGCTATGTATAATTCCTTCCTAGCCAATTTTTCCCTGCATATTCTCGCCTTCTCCTCTGCCTTCCCGGTAAAAACGGACGGCGGATAACTGGCTATGAGGAATTCGAAATTTGACAATGCCTTCCGGGTGGAAGTCTGATCACGGTCTATGGCTCGAATCTGCTTGAAGTGGGAGAGTCCAATCTGAAAGATGACATATGGAATATCCTCATGGAAAGGGTGAAACTTCTTAAATTCCTCGTAATTGCTTATGGCCTCCGGATATTCCTTCTGAAAGAAATAGCAATCAGCAGATTTCAATTCAGCCCAGGTATAGTAGGGGTCTACTCCCGGAAAGCTCCCCTTCAACTCGTTGAACACCTCCAGGGCCTTCACATACCGCTTCTTCTTATAGAGTTCCAATCCCTTCTCATAAAGGACGGCCGGATTGGTCTCCTTGGTCCACCACCCACTCTTCTTCCCACAGCCGCCAAGGAGCAAAGCCAGTATGATAAACGCGGTAATCATCTTTCTTGATGCAACCATAAGCACCGCTTCAGATGAGGTCAACCCTGCTCGAATGTTACTTATCATATAGGGCAGGCTAAATGTCAAGCTCAGCTACGTGATGCCTCGGAAAAAAGTTCACTTCACTCCAACTGGAATATAGGAATAATGGAATATGGGAATGATGGGTTCATGGATAGGTATTACCTTGATAGAGGTGGAAAGAGCGTCCGCCTCCGGCGGAGTTGAGGCTGAAGGCCAAGAATACTTTGCCTTGTGCCTCAGCGAAGCGATCCTTAGGCGAAGCACTCCTTAACCAAAAGTACCGCCTTTCCGTTTTTAACACCCACTATTCCAAAATTCCAACAACTCATTATTCCATTGTGGATTCGCGTCCCCTTTTGTGGTATACAGGGTACGGGAATCTCACGGGGACAAACATGGAGGAAGACCTTAAGGAGGCCTTAAAGGAAGGTGCCCAGGCGTTAGGGGTCGAACTGCCGGTTGGCAGTTTGGAGACCTTCGATTTCTTTCTGAGTGAATTGATGAGGTGGAATCGAAAGATGAACCTCACCGGCATCAGGGATCCCTTCCAAATCCTCGTCAAACATTTCCTCGATTCCCTCGCCCTCGCTCCACACATCTCCCCCGGATCTTCCCTGCTGGATGTGGGTTCCGGAGCTGGCTTCCCCTGTATTGTCCTCAAGATCTCCGATCCAAGCCTAAAGGTGACCTCCATTGATTCATCGGGGAAAAAACTTTCCTTTCAAAGACATCTCATTCGACGATTAGGCCTGAAGGGTACGGACGCGGTTCAGACCCGCCTCCCAGACCCACAGCTGGTTGAGAGATTTCATAAAGTCTTCGACTATGCCATCTCCAGGGCTTTTGGTAGCTTGGAAGCCTTCCTTCGAATAGCCCGCCCACTCATCAAAGATACGGGAATCGTTATCGCTATGAAAGGCAAGATTGAGGGGAGGGACAGGACGCACAATAATATCGCAAAAAAGTTCAATATGAAGCTTCAAAGGACCGTCTCATTTACCCTTCCCTTCACCAATGCTGACCGGACGCTCCTCTTCTTTGGTGGGAAGGAATCCACTGAATGAAACCATATTTTTCCCTTTTCAAGGTACCCTCTTTATGCTATAGTTCAGCTAACATTGGAGACCAAAACCTCGAATAATTCAGAACAGTTAGAACTGAATTCTGGAAATCGCTTGGATAAAGAAGCTGGCTCCACTAAACCGTAACATGGTAAGGGTTATTTGCATTGCCAATCAGAAAGGTGGTGTCGGGAAAACCACCACGGCGGTCAACCTTTCGGCGTGTATCGCCGCTGCTGAACGGAGGACGCTCTTGGTGGATATCGACCCCCAGGCCAACTCCACCAGCGGGGTTGGATTCAATCAGGATGAATTGAGGGAGAATATCTACCACATCCTTATGCGGGGATATGGAATGGAGGAGATTATTAAGCAGACGGAGATACCCTACCTGGACCTCGCCGGCTCCAGTTCCGATCTCATCGGGGCGGAGGTCGAGTTGATCAACGAACTAGCCAGGGAAAAAAAGCTGGCCTCGGTTCTCCAAGAGGTCAAGGGTGCATACGAGTACGTCTTCATCGATTGTCCTCCCTCCCTTGGACTGTTGACTATAAATTCCCTCACCGCCTCTGATTCGGTGATTATCCCGCTCCAATGTGAATACTATGCCATGGAGGGTTTGTCCCAACTTCTCAAGACCATTCGCTTGATAAAGCGCTATCTAAACCCGGAACTGGAGATCGAGGGCATTCTGTTAACGATGTTCGATGTTCGAAATAACCTCTCCCACCAAGTAGCTGAGGAGCTCCAAAGCCACTTCAAGGACAAGGTATTTAAGACTATCATCCCGAGAAATGTGAAGCTGAGCGAAGCCCCTTCTCACGGGAAGCCAATTCTGCTCTATGATATTAATTCGAAGGGTGCTGAGAGCTACTTAAATCTGGCACGGGAGATTCTGACCAACGGTATTGATTATGGGGACTAAACGGCCGGCTTTGGGAAAGGGTTTGGGGGCATTGCTGCCGGATTTTGAAAAGCAAGACCGGAAGAATTTCTTCCTGTGTGGAATTGAGGAGATCACCCCCAGCAGGTATCAACCCAGAATGGGATTCGACGAAGCGAAGTTGGACGAACTAGCCGCATCTATTAAGGAGAAGGGGATAATTGAACCCTTAATCGTCAGGAAAGTAGAAAGGGGCTACGAGCTCATCGTCGGGGAAAGGAGGTGGCGCGCAGCTCAGAGAGCAGGGGCAAAAGAGGTCCCTGTCATCCTAAGGGATGTCACCCCTGGAGAGGCGCTGGAGCTGGCTCTCATTGAAAACCTTCAAAGGGAAGACCTCAACCCCTTGGAAGAAGCCGAGGCCTTCAAGAGGTTAATGGAGGAATTTCACTACACTCAGGAGGACCTAGCCAAGAGGATCGGCAAGGACAGGACAACGCTAGCCAATGCCGTAAGGCTTCTCAAACTGCCCGAGGAGATTAAGACTTCCCTCTCCGATGAATCAATCACGAGCGGGCATGCACGGGCTTTGCTCGGATTGGATACCCCAGACGAGCAGAAGGTGACCTGTAAGGAAATCATCAAGAGGGGACTCTCCGTGCGCGAGACCGAAAGACTGGTAAAGAGGATAGCCCTCCGAAAATCAAAACCGGACGCGGGTTTGAGGGCCTCGCGCGAAGAGGACCTCCTCATCCGAAATCTGGAGGAGAGATTGAGACGTTTTCTGGGGACTCAAGTTCGCATTCCCAAAAAGGGACAAAAGGGCAAAATCGAAATCGAATTCTATTCCGACGAGGACTTGGAACGAATCATCGAGAGGATCATGGGGGCTTCTCCGTGATACCGCGACAGGCTACCGTATAATCCACCGGAAAGAAAAATCCTTCCTTCGTAATCTTCCCAAAGAAATCACACGTCATATTCCCTCGTCTCGCCATGCTTTCCATTGAGGAAATTGGGGCCGAATTGGCGTTGACAATCACGGAGAAATATGTTAATGAATTCACATTCTCATTCTAGCCGACCCCCCTGAACCAGCCCCCTCAAATTCCAAGGTGATTTTAGGGAGCACCGAGAACGTTGAGGGCAAAAGGAGGTCCGTGAAGGAAGACGTTGAGAAGGGATAGCCTCAGAAAAGCCTACCAGGCTTTTGCCCTGTTCGGAAGCTTCGGTTTCATCATGGCAGCTTCCATCCTGGTCGGTTTCTTCTTGGGAAGCTTTTTGGACAAGAAATTGGGCACGGAGCCCTGGTTGCTCATTATCTTCCTGTTCCTGGCGATCGCGGGGGGGTTTATCGAATTTTTCAGGACCTTTCAGAGATTCACAGCACGAGACTCCAAGGATAAAGGGCGAAAGAGAGAAGATACCCCGTAGAGGCATGGCTATCGTAAAATGAAAGCGAACCTCGCTCCATTAACCATCGATAAGGACTTCCCCCGTCGGGTCTTCAACACCTCAGTGGTGCTCTCCGCCCTGATCACCTTTCTGTTGCTCATGTGGGGCCAATGGCCTATTACACTCGGGTTCATGATAGGGGCTGCCATAAGCATTCTGTTCTTTAAGATTCTCTGGTGGACCGTGGATCAGGTCTTCAAGCGGTCGGGGAAAAAGGCCCTCTATTTCGCCCTGAAGATATTTCTCATCAAATTTCCCCTTTTGGGAATCTCCCTCTACTATTTGTTCACGAATGTCGATATCAACCCATTCGCCCTCGTTGGGGGAATCGTCATTGTTCAGGTGGTCATGTTCCTGAAGGCCATCGGGGTTGTAATCGTTAATTCCATGAGGAAATCGGCGAAGTCTAAACAGCCGAATTCCGACCCACTCGGGAAAAATCCCGGGAGGATAGCGCGGTGAGCGAAGCCGGGTCTTTCAAAACAGAGCTGCCATCGTTTCTCGAACTCATGGGAATTGATTTACACCACCACCTCTGGGGGGTGTCACTCCACGACTGGGTCCCGGTGATCATGTCCCTCCTGGTTGGCCTTCTGCTCATCCTCGTATCGTACATTGCGACGAGCCGCCTCGAAAAGGTCCCCCGCGGTTCCCAGGCACTCGTGGAGGTCATCGTGGAGGGATTGGAGAATTTCCTGAGGGGTGTGATGGGGTCGGCAGCTCCAAAATATCTCCCCTTCATCGGAACCATATTCCTCTACATCCTCACCATGAACTTGTGGGGATTGATTCCACTGATGCATTCTCCCACCAATAAACTCAACACAACGGCGGCATTGGCCCTTGTCGTCTTTTTCAACACCCATATTCAAGGGGCGAAAAAACATGGAATCATTAGTTATGCCAAACACTTCGCTGATCCCCTCTGGTTAGCACCGTTGATGGTTCCCATTCATATCGTTGGCGAGTTAGCACGGCCCCTCTCCCTTGCCCTTCGGCTCTTCGGAAACCTAACGGGCGAGGACATTGCGATTGCCAGCTTGGTCAGCCTCGTCATCCTCGTCCCGGTATTTATCCCCATTCCCGTCCACCTCTTCATGGTGATCTTGGCGATCCTGTTTTCAACGATTCAGGCGATTGTCTTTGCTCTCCTATCGTCTATTTACATCGCGAGCGCTACAGGGGCCTTTGAGGAAGAGTAGGCATGAAATGGTATTCAAAAAGTCGTAGAAGGAGGTCGGATCATGGGTTATCTGTATTTGGCTGTTCTAGCAGGTGCAATAGGTTTGGCTATCGCGTTGGCTGCCATCGGAAGTGCATCCAGTTTGGGCAAGGCGGTTACTGCCGCAATGGAGGGCACAGCCCGTCAGCCTGAGGCAGCAGGAGACATCCGGACAACACTCATCATCGGCGGCGCCCTTATCGAGGCGTTGACGATCTATGCGTTGATCCTCGGCATACTCCTCTGGACGCGCCTTCCCAGTGCAACGGCTATCATAGAGTCGTTGGGGAAACAGCAGATTTAAGGGGTGATATCAATGGGGGAGGCGCTATCAGCCTTAGGCGTGAACATTAAGATCGTCATCATCCAAGCCCTCGGTTTCCTCATCCTCCTCTGGCTCATGAAGAAGTTCCTCTTCGGGCGCATCCAAGGGATCATGCAGAAGAGGAGGGAGGAGGTCGTTGAAGGCTATGAGAGGAATGAGAGGGCCCGACAAGAGCTCGAAGAACTGAAGCAGAATTACGAGGCAAGGCTGGCGAATATCGAGAGTGAAGCCACACAGAAAATGGAACAAACGGTTAAAGAAGC
>CAYFXP010000487.1:0-2379 GCA_964346935.1 uncultured Syntrophobacterales bacterium | reverse complement strand
GGTTGGAAATCAAAAACAGAATTGCAATGGCACCCATGGCAATCCACGGATTAGTCAATCTAGATGGAACGCTCACCAAGCGGGCGGTTGAGTATTACCTGGAACGGGCAAGAGGGGGTGTAGGCTTAATCATAACTGGTCTCTTCAAGGTGGAAAATGAGATAGAGGCAGTGGTTCCAGGCATACCGTTTATCTCTCGGGAGTCAGTGGCTCCCTTCGCAGAGCTCGTGGAAGCCGTTCACGCCCTGGGCTCGAAGGTATTCGTTCAACTCACCGCGGGATATGGCCGCGTGGGACATCCGGCGAGGCTTCGGAAACGACCAGTGGCCCCGTGCGCACTGCCGAATTACTGGGATCCGGCGGTAACATGCAGGGAACTGGAAACCGAAGAGGTCGAACAATTGGTGAGGTGTTTTGGGGAGGCAGTTGAAATTCTCGCGATGGCGGAGGTTGATGGCGTTGAAATCCACGCAGTGCACGAGGGCTATCTTCTCGATCAGTTCACCATCTCGATGTTCAACAGCAGAGAGGACAAATACGGAGGGGATTTGAGGGGAAGGCTGAGGTTCCCGATAGAAATCGTAAAAGAGATAAAGAGAAGAGCTGGAGGTGATTTTCCCGTCCAGCTTCGATTCAGCGTGAAGAGCTTCATAAGGGATTGGGGACAGGGAGGACTACCCAGAGAGGAATTCGAGGAAAGGGGCCGCGATGTCCAAGAGGGCCTTCAGGTTGCCCAGATATTGGAAGAAGCCGGTTACGATGCCTTTAATGCCGACGGAGGTTCGTATGAGGCCTGGTATTGGGCCCATCCACCGGTGTACCAGGAACATGGGCTCTATCTCCCATTGACGGAGAAGCTCAAGAAAACAGTGAGTGTTCCGGTTCTGGTAGCCGGGAGGATGGAGATACCGGAGCTAGCGGAGAAAGCGATAGCCGAAGGTAAGGCGGATATGGTAGCGCTCGGCAGGGGGCTCCTGACCGATCCTTTCTGGGCCAGGAAGGTCCAGGGAGGTAAACCAGAACGCATTCGTCCCTGTATCGGCTGCCACGATGGATGCCTGGATAGGCTGGTGCGTTCAAAACCCCTTTCGTGTGCCGTCAACCCGGCCACTGGACGGGAGAGCTCATATGAACTCAAACCGGCCGGTGAGCCGAAGAATGTCATGATCGTAGGAGGAGGTATTTCCAGTTTAGAAGCAGCAAGGGTAGCTGCCCTCAGGGGGCACGGGGTAGCGCTCTACGAGAAGTCGAAAATGCTCGGCGGTCATTTGATCGAGGGCTCCGTTCCCGGCTTCAAGAAGGACCTGCAGAGGCTGCTGGAATGGTATACCTTCGAGCTTGAGGGCTTGAAAGAACATCTAACTATCGAACTGGGAGTTGAAGTTACGCCTGACTTTGTTGAGGGGCAAAAGCCCGATGTGACTATAATCGCAACCGGATCAAGCAGCATTATTCCGGATATTCCCGGTATTGATACGGACAAGGTGGCTACGGATATTGATCTGCTGCGGGGAGATAGAGAGGCGGGAAATAAGGTGGTTGTTGTAGGAGGGGGAATGATCGGTTGTGAGGTGGCCCTGTGGTTGGCTCAGCAGGGTAAGAAGGTGACTGTTGTTGAGATGCTTCCCGATCTTATGACCGCGACTCGGGTGCCCCACGCCAACAGGATCATGCTTTTGGATCTATTGAGGCTGAACGGAGTAGAGGTGTTAACTAAGCATTGTCTCCAGGAGGTTACCGATAACAGTGCGATGTTTATGAGCAGCACCTTCGAGAGGAGAAGCCTTAAAGGGGACACGTTCGTGTTATCGATCGGGCTAAGGCCGAACAGAAAGCTGTATGATGCCCTGGTTGGCAGGATCCCGAATCTCTACCTCATCGGCGATGCGCGAAAAGTCCATACCATTATGAACGGCATCTGGGATGCCTATGAGGTGGCCAGGGCAATATAGTTGGATGAAGCGATTTCAGCTATCGCATTTCACTCCCCAATGATTTTTACCAGGACCCGCTTTCTCCTCCTGCCATCGAATTCCCCGTAGAAAATCTGCTCCCAGGGGCCGAAGTCCAAATTCCCATCCGTAATGGCGACCACCACCTCCCGGCCCATGACCTGGCGCTTCAGGTGGGCATCGCCGTTGTCTTCACCCGTGCGGTTGTGGTGGTACTGAGATATCGGTTCATGCGGGGCGAGTTTTTCTAGCCACTCATCCCAATCCTGGAGCAGGCCGGATTCGGCGTCGTTGATGTAGACAGAGGCGGTGATGTGCATGGCGTTAACCAGGCAGAGCCCCTCCTTGACTCCGCTTTTCCTGACACAGTCCTCAACCTGAGGGGTGATGTTGACATAATCCCTTCTCGAAGGGATATCAAACCAGA
>CAYFXP010000486.1:0-8609 GCA_964346935.1 uncultured Syntrophobacterales bacterium | reverse complement strand
ATCTCCTCAGCGAGCACGATGGTTTCCTTAAGCTGAGGTATCGACTCCCTCCTCTGGCCGGGATTATGGGACGAAATGTTATTCCCGATGGAGGGGCAGTGAAGCGACAGGGAAAGGCGATTTTTCGCGCAGGTGTCTCGGATAAAAGAGCGATCATCCTTGGTCAGGGATCCCGGCCAGGCGTCGTAGATCTCACATAAGAGCTCGATCCCCTCGAAACCGTTCCTCACCGCGAAGGGGATCGTCTCCCTGAAGCTCATCCCGAGAAAAAGGCAGTATGTGGAAAGGCATATCTTCGGAACCGGGATCTCACCTCTTCGATTTAGAGTATGGCTGTAACGGAGTTTCCCCATTTCTATTGCCTGAATTTCCCTAAGCTCCAGAAAAGTCGCTCCTCGCCGCTCAACCATATTTTTTCAACGATTCCCGCGTTTACGCCACTTTCAACCCAGAACTGGGTTTACACCCGCTCGGGCTACCTCGGAATAGTTGTTGAAAAAATTTACATTCGCGCTCAGAGCTCCTTTCCCGAATTCCCGGGTATCTAAATTCTGCTCATGAACTACGGCTTTCTCAAAAAAATCGAGGAAACTCCGGTATGTTTGTATCCCTGTCTCCATTTGCAGATATTTACTTATCCTCACCTTTTACCAGTTTGCGAGGATCCGCAATTTCCTCCACGATGGCCCAACCGCTTCCACCCAGTTTTGCCCGCTGGCCAAAGGCTTCTCTCCACTCATCGAGCGTCTTCGTCTGGCCGGGCTTGGCTACCTCATCGCGGTCTTTCAGGGACGGAACGGGTCTGTCCGGGGGACCATCATAGTTTTCTTTCGGCTGTAAGTTCTGCCCGAATACCACCCGGGGCTCCCTCTCCTCTTCCTCCAAAGCATGGGCCGTAGACCCAAAGGCACGTGCAAGGGCCACAATGCTCCACGTCGCCTCCGGGGTGAAACCCAGATCGAACATGGTGGCACCTACGGCACCCAACATATCGAGGTCCACGGCCTCCTTGCTCGCTTTCTGTGCGGCTTTCACGACCTCCTTCTGGAAGGCAACGTATCTGCCGGATAAATCCAGGGAGTCCACCCTTGCAAAAACGCGCTTGGCCGCGGGGTCCTTGACCATCAGATTTGATACACCCAGAATTAAACTTCCCCGGTTCTCCTTGAACAGGATTTCGGCCATTTCTTGGTAACTCATTCCCTCCTTTTCGCATCGCTCCAGATATTTATCCAGCATTCTCCCGAAGGCCTGAAAGGCCCCGTAGGCATTGCCAAAGGCCAGGATGGATGCCCCGGCTGACTGGGTCAAAATGTTGTGCCCCTTGGCAACAGAGCGGGCAATGCTGGGCGAGGTGGACATACCATCATCCAGGCAGAGAATCATGAGATAATGCAGCATCTTAACCTCCTTAAGAAGAGGGATTCTCGCCTGATAGTTGATAAAAATGATATCCGCAAAGCCATACCCTTTCTCCACCAGTTCCGTCGTGTCGTATCCCCTGGTGACAATCTTGGGCACGGTCTTATACGATATAGTGGAATGCCAACGAAAAGGTTCCCTTCCCTTTACAGTACCCATTTCTTGTACTCTCCTTTCTCCAGTTCTCCTTGAGCATATTCCTCGCGTTCCTCTTGAGATGGAACTGGCCTGTCCGGTATGCCATCATAGACAATCATGGAAAGATCAAGCATTTGTATCATTCTCTCCCGTGTAGAGGCCATCCAGGCATGGCCTTTCTTCATATTCTCGATGGCGTGACAGGCACAGCTATAACCCCGGCAAAGGATACCAATACCCCAAGCGGCGTTGGGGCTGAACCCAAGTTCTGCCAAAGCGGTATTGCCCGCGCCAATCATATTTACCGCTATCGTCTTTTTCCCCTCTGCCTCCCTCCGTTTGTTGAAGGCCTCCTCGATTGCCTCCTGGAGTTCGAGGTAAACACCATCAACCTCCAATTCCTTTTGCTTCCGGTGGGTAGGCATGGCCCTGGGGTCACCATGGATATGTTGGGGCTGCCCCAGACCCATAACCGGCATTCCCGCATCCAAGTACTCATCCACCAAGATCTTGCCCATCTCCCCTAAGGATTTCCCCTCGACCCTGGCTCGCTCGAGGTATTTGTTCAACATATACCCGTGAGCGGCTCCAGGTCCATGGGCGCCTCCGAACGTCATAACCCCGGCAGCCACCGCCGCGGGAAGCTGGGGCCTACCGCCCATGGTGGCGATTGCGGCGGCAGCCGACGGTGACATGGAGTGCTCCAAGAACTCACCCATCTCGTACTCCAGCATTTTCTCCTCGGCTTCCGTGGGGATGCGGCCCTGAAAGAGCATGAAGAGTGCGTCGCAAAAGGTGTAGCCCTCCTCCGCCAGATCGCTCAGGTTGTATCCCCTCAAGACCGTTTCCTCCTCCGTCTTGTAGGAAATAGCGCTCTTTCTCTTGATCAACGGCTCCCTTTCCATTCACCTTCCTCCTTTCCTCACGTCTTTCTATTACCTCCTAAATCGGAAAAAATACGGGGTGATTCCCGTTCTCCACTTTACGCTTTACGAGGCTCCAGGAGAAGCCTTCAGGTAAATCCGCCTTGGATCAACCTCTTCCCGCAAAATCCGTATCTCCTCCTCCGTGGGAGGTTCCACGGCTCCCATATCCTCTGAAACAGCGGGCCTAAATCCAGTATTTTCGTAAACGTGGTCCATCGTAATCCCGGGCATTAATTTGGTGACCCTCAACGTTCCCGTTGACGGATCGATCTCCATGACACAGAGATCGGTCACCACAATGATCTGCGGTTTCGTTATTTTTAACCCCGCCTCCTTGCGCCCTTCAGGCCCATCAATATATCCCGGGCTCGTGATAAACTGGACCCGTGATGGAAAACGCCGCTTTTCATGGAGCGAAATGATCAAGATCTTTGGAACACACGATGCGATGCAATTGGCGCCCCCGCTTCCCGGGAGGCGAACTTTCGGGCGCCGGGGATCACCGAGGCAGGTGGAATTGATATTTCCAAATTGGTCAATCTCAGCCCCGCCCAGAAAGCCGAGGTCAACAAGGCCTCTTTGAACCAAACAACCCAGTACATCCCTGAGGCTACCTGTTTTTACGGCCATGTGGCCGATGGTTGGATCAGCTACGGTGAAGGGAGCAGAGGGAAGGATTGGATCAATGGATCCGCTCTCAACGACGAAATTGACGCTGGGAGCATGTGTTTTTTGAGCGAAGATTGCGGCCACCAAAGGCAGCCCCGTGCCGAGGATCACGGTATCAGTGCTCTTGATGAACCTGCTCGCCTCAATGCTCATGAGCTCTTCCCTGGTATAGTCTTCTGAGTAGCGTCTCTGCATGTAGGCCTTCCTTCGTTACATCAATCCACGCATTTCCCGTTTTAACTGGTTGAGTTTCTCCTTCCCCGCGGCTCTTTCGAGAAAGTCATCGAAGGCCTCACATCCGTATATGTATTCGCTCAGATAATCCCCGTATTCATCGCCTCCGGCGCGTGCACATTGTTGGTAGTAATTAATTTGATCAGCATCAAAGCTATAGTATCCATAGGTCGCCGTGGGATAGGCGCCGAATCGCTGTTCAATTACCGCATCTATGTAGTGATAGGGCACCGTTGCGGAGTCGGGCTTGCTCCGGAAAAAGCTCGTGGGTACAATCTCCTCGCAGGATACAATGGTAGCCTTAGACGCCCTGATAAGCTCCGGTTCGTGACTCGCAATCCCCTGTATCATGATATTTCCGATCTCATCGGCCTTCTGCACGTGAACAATGCTAACATCGGGTTTCATTGCTGGAACGAGTACGACTTTCTCCCCTTGATTCCACGGATTGTCCGCTATCTCAAACTTCTTCCCCGTTGAAGGCGCCCGATACTTGAGGATATCAGACCCCATCAGGCCCCTGATGGGGATAAAGGGAATTCCCATTTCACCTGCGAGAAACCTGGAAACCATGGTTAGGTGATCAAGGTCTTCTGCTTCCATCCTTCCTTCTTCAATCGCCCGCTTAAATTGAAATGTTGCCCCGAATCGACCCAGGCCACCTAACCCGAGCTCACATTTCGTAACCAATCCCGCCCCCACCATGAGGTCCATATGAATGGAGAGGTTGCACCCGGTGAGCGTGAGGCCTCTTCTGCCCTGCTTGATGATTTCATGGGCTATATTCACCGCACACCTGGAGACATTTTGACCCCCCATACCGATAATAGCGCCGTCGAAGACGAATTTCTCTACAGCCTCCTTCGCGCTCATCATCTTATTGTGCTTTGAAACCTTGGACATAGAGGGTTTCCTGCCAAAAACCTGAAATCCCTTTTAATTCTCAAATTTACCATGTCCTTTTTTAATAAGTCAAATTAATTATGTTTATTATTTTAATTCCGAAAACTTATTGAATAAACCTTGACTTTTGGCCGAAAGAAGGGTACCTGTGTTTATGACGAAGGGGGATTCAATAAATCCTATTTATTATTATTCCTTAATCATGAGGGGATTTCATCGTGAATCTTAATCAACTGAAAATCTTTTACGCCGTTGCCCAGAAAAAGAGCTTTACTCTGGCAGCCAGGGAGCTCTTCTTAACTCAACCCGCAGTAACGATTCAGATCCAAAAGCTCGAGGCCGATTTCGAGACGAAGCTCTTCGATCGTGTGGGGAAAAAAATATTCCTCACGGAGTCGGGGAAAACCCTCTATTCGTATGCTGAGAGAATCCTGGCCCTTCTCGATCAGGCAGAGGAGGCTTTGATTGATGTGAAGGGCTTGAAATCCGGGAAGCTCACCATCGGCGCCTCCGCCACTGTCGGCTCATACTATCTGCCGAAGATATTCGAGGTATTCGGCAAACAGTACCCCGACATAGAGATCCAGATGAACCTGACCAATTCCCATCAGGTGGTGAAGGATATCTTGGCATTTAAGAGTGACTTGGGATTCGTAGGAGAACTCCACAACTATAAAGGACTGGTAATCATCCCCTTCCTGGAAGAGGAATTGGTCCTTATCGTCCCACCCAATCACCCCTTCGCCCACGGAGAAGGGGTTTCCTTAAGGGATTTGGTAGGGCAACCCTTCATCGCAAGGGAGGTGGGCTCCGCAACCCGGGAATTGGTGGAGGAAAAGGTTGGAAGGAAAGGTGTTTCCCTGAAAGTTGTTATGGATATCGCCAGCAACGAGGCTATCAAAAAAGCGGTGGAAAATGGGCTGGGCCTTTCCATTATGTCTAAACACGTGGTTCAAAAGGAGGTGGACCAGGGACTCGTCAGGATAGTTCCTTTTACGAGGGAAAAGTTAATGCGGAAGTTCTTCATCATCTACCATGAGGATAAATATCTCTCCAGCATTATCAGGGCATTCCTGAACATCGCCTCGACAGTATCATCCCATTTTTGGAGATAAGAAAGTCGCCAATAATGCTCATCACCCATTACCATTGGCCTTCCCCCAGTTGCAGAATTCTCTATTTCGTCCATTTGACGCGGCGCATTTCGTCAATGAACTGCCTTGTCAGCACCCATCACTCAATGAAGGTGCTCAGAAGATATTTAATCTTTTGAATGGGCCTCTAAAGACCGAGGAGGATAAAAACATGAAACGGATTGCGCGACAAGATGCTAAAGCTTACGTATTCGATCGCAGTCTTCCGCCAAAGTTACGCGTCGAGCCGGGAGAAAAATTCACAGTAGAAACCGAAGATGCTTCGACGGGATACCTTCGAGAGGAGGGCCAATCTCCTTTAGATAGGCCCCTGATTGATACGTGGCCTCCTTCGATTAACCCAGTCGCGGGTCCAATCTACATAGAGGGAGTTCAAAGGGGAGATCTTCTCGCCGTGAACGTTGAAGATATCTTAGTAGCCGACGACCAGAGTTTCACCTTTACCTACCGTCGGGGACCGATACAAGACTCCCTTACGTGGTCTGAGGCAGCTGAACCGTGGACCCATATATTGCGCCATGAAATCGGGCCGAGCGGAACGATGAGAGATGGTAAAATCTGGTTTAACGAGAGGATCTGCTGGCCTGTCGCTCCTTTCATCGGGACCATCGCTGTTGCGCCCGAACGGGAAGTCCTTTCCAGTATTTACGGACAAGGGACAGGAGGCGGGAATATCGACTGTAGAGATATAAAACCAGGAAACACCTTCTTTGTAAACAGTCAAAATGAAGGTGGGCTATTATTCATCGGCGATGTACACGCATCCCAGGGCGATATGGAGTTCTCAAATGTAGCAGCCGAGGCGCAAGCTGAAGTCACGCTTTCGGTAGACGTTATCCTCGGTAAGAAAATCCCGTATCCACGAATTGAGACACCGAGCAGCCTCATTTCGCTTTACAGTTCCCGGCCTCTGGAGCACGCTGTTACAAGGGCCGCCTTCATTCTCATGGAATGGTTAGTGGAAGAGCATGGAATGAGCCAACGCGACGCATATATGCAGCTCTCCGTCAATCCAGGTGTCAGGGTTCACGTTTATCAAATGACCCCGGACATGCCGTTGCTCTACACAGTTGGAGTTGAATTTCCGAGGGAAAGTACCTGAAATGATCGGAGTTTCCGGATTCTAAGGAGAACAGCAGCGTTCATGAGCGACTCGCGGGAGCAGTGGGTACCCTTCGAGGGTGAGCAGGAAGGGGAAAGCCGGCCCTTTAGAGGCCGGAAGGGGTAAGTATTCCCCGCCTGCGAGCCCCGAAAGGGTCACTGCGGGAGCGTCGGAGCGAAGGGACGGTGGTGTTCTCCTGCAAAGCTCGAAAAAAATAGATTATCAAGGGGTTACGGATACTTGCAGATTACATTGAGTACCGCCTGCCGCCCTTCTTCCCGTACCACTCGCAGCGCTCGTTGTAGGGCAGCAAGCACCTCCTCAGGATCTTCGACCCTTTCACCGTACCCCCCATTTGCCTCGCAGATCATCTCATACGCCGGAGGGGGCGAAAGGTCGCTGAGGGGAAAACGATTGGCCTTAACCGCCCATCCTTGTGGGTGCAATGCTTTGGTTGCACCCCTCACAGCATTCCAGCACTGATTGTTGAAGATGATCACCAGTATGGGCAACCTATACGCCCTGGAGACAAAGTGGCTAGCAGTTGGAACGCTAAATAAATAACTCCCATCCCCAACCGCGGCGATAATGGTTTTCTCCGGAGCAGCAAGCTTTGCCCCGAGCCCCGCGCCGACGCCCCAACCCAAACCCGAAGCCGGGGAAGAACGGAAGAAACTTCCGGGCACCTCCAGCTCCACCTGGGTAGGAACCAAATCGTATTCATTGATCAGGATCGTCTCCCCATCCTTTACCTGATTGATACAAGCGGAAAGCCAGATTGGATCGATGGGCTTATCATATTTCACCGCCTGGGCCTCCCCACGCCAGGCTTGCCTCTGGCACTCGTGTTCTTTGCTCAGCGTCTCAAAGCGTCTGTTGATTCTTCGCTTTGCCTTCCCGTGATATCGCATTATTTCCTGAGTGAGCAGACGGAGCGCCGCTGCTGGGTTAGCACCCAACGCAATATCGGTTGGATGACCACGAAGCGGATAGCGATTATAGAGGGGATCCGAGCGCAACTGGATCACCCGTGCCGTATCTTTAGGCCTGACCACTGTGGGGAACCAAGGAACATCCGAGTCAATGACCAGCACCACATCAGCCTCCCTAAGGAGGGAGGCCGGATCGAAACCGAGGTGTAACGGATGGGCTGTAGGAAAGTTCATGTACAGGTTGTTCATCCCCATCACCACGGGGATAGCAAAGGACTCGGAAAAGGTCACCAGCGCCTCCACCGCCTCTGGATCTCTCCCCACCGCACCGGTGATGATGAGGGGGTGCTCGGCCCGGGCAAAGAGTTCTGCTACCTCCTCCACCTGGGCTGGATCGGGATGGAGCATTCCGCCGCTCTGCTGTCTTCCCCCTGGAGTGATAGTTATTTCTGAGTGCGCTTCCGCGAGTATTTCACGTGGGAGGGAGAGATACACCGGCCCTCGTGGCTCAGCCATAGCGATAGCCAGTGCTCGATCCACAACCGATTCCAGTTGCGAAAAGTGCTTCAATTCGTAATCCCACTTTACAAATTCTCGTATCAGGCTTCCCTGATCAAATGACTCCTGAGCCCAGTGGATCGGAACGTCGCGTGAACCCATAACACCGGCTTCAGTAAAGGGAGTGCGACCAGCAGTGAATACGATGGGGACATTTGCCCGAGCGGCATTCATAATCGCAGCAGCGGCATTGGCAGTTCCAACGATGACATGTACCATGACGACCTGCGGTTCCCCGCTAATCATGTAATAGCCATGGGCCATACTTACGCCGACAAACTCATGGGGCACCGTGATAGGATGCGGTTCTGATTTCCCCTCCTGGGAAAATTTGACGAACGCATCGATCAAAGAGGCAAAATCGGTCCCGGCATTGCCAAAGAAATACTTGACGCCACGATCTCGCAACAGCTCAAGGTAACCCTGGGCGGTATTCTCAATGGAAATCGTTCTCTGCATGACCTTTCCTCCGTCGGGTGTTCCTAACACATCTACTTAATTCGTCCTCACAAGAGTTGCGGTGGACATAATTGAAATATCGCCTGGGGATTCTAAATATACTGAGGACAAC
>CAYFXP010000485.1:0-3854 GCA_964346935.1 uncultured Syntrophobacterales bacterium | reverse complement strand
TTTACTGGAGTTTCTTAACGCGCTAACCAGGATAGTAAGAAAATGAGCCCGGTTACCGCAGGCATTGCCGGTATCGGCCTTCTCCTCGTGCTCTTTCTCCTCAGAATGCCGGTTGCCTTCGCCATGGCTTTTGTTGGAGTTGTTGGTTTTGCCTATTTAGCCGACCCAGGGCCAGCCCTGAGCCTTCTCGCCCAGGATATCTTCGAGCAATTCTCCTCTTATCCCCTCAGTGTTATCCCCATGTTTATCCTCATGGGTACCTTCGCCTTCGCCTCGGGGATTAGCCGGAGGCTTTACGATACGACCTATACATGGGTAGGGCAGCTCCGGGGTGGCCTGACCATGGCCACCGTATTCGCCTGTGCGGGGTTTGGTGCCATATGCGGGTCGAGCACGGCAACGGCAGCAACAATGGGCAAGATAGCGCTTCCGGAGATGAAGAAGTATAACTACGATGACACACTAGCCACTGGCACCGTCGCTTCCGCCGGCACCCTTGGCATCCTTATCCCGCCGAGCACCATCCTCATTGTCTATGGGATATTGACCGAGGAATCCATAGGCAAACTCTTCATCGCCGGAGTATTGCCAGGTCTCCTCCTGAGCCTCTTTTTGGCCGCAACAGTGGCTGTTCTCTGCTGGCGCAATCCTGCCATCGGTCCCCCTGGAACCCCAACCAGCTGGAAAGAGAAGCTGCGAGCGACTACGGGAATTATTGAGACCATAATTCTATTCCTTTTTGCCATTGGGGGTTTATTTTATGGCTTGTTCAGCCCCACTCAGGCTGGAGCAATTGGAGCCGGTGGTGCTTTGATCATTGGCTTAGCCCGACGACAGCTTAGTTGGCGGATATTTCTTGAAGCTGGTAAGGAAGGCTTAAGAACCGGTTGTATGGTTATATTCATTATCACCGGGGCCGTAATCTTCGGTCATTTCATGGCGGTATCGACGATACCCTTCATTCTGGCTGATTGGCTCGGGAGGCTTCCCATACACCGGATGGCTGTCATGGCGGTAATCATCTTCATTTATTTCATAGGCGGCTTCTTCATGGATTCCATGGCACTCGTCGTGGTTACCATTCCCATCTTCTTTCCCGTGGTGATGAAGCTCGGCTTTGACCCGATTTGGTTTGGGGTCATAGTTGTGCTCGTAGCCGAGATGGGGGTAATCACCCCGCCGGTAGGGGTAAATGTATTCGTAATTAAAGGGATTGCTCCTGAAGTCCCCCTTGAGACTATTTTCAAGGGCATATTCCCCTTTCTTGCCGCACTGATTATCGTTACGGTCATATTGTTGATTTTCCCGCAGATTGCCACCTTTTTGCCGAGCTTTATCACCTACTAGGGCTACCAAGGTCACTCGATTACGGCTACGGCTAATTCTAGATAGCTGCCGAGGGTGATGAACGTGTGATTTTCAGGAAACCCGGGGCGGGAAGGTTCGGGAGCTCGCAGGTCAAATGGTTAAGGCTAAAAATTAGGATGAGGACCGAAACAGCTTCAAGCTGTCACCCTTCTTTCTTCTCAGCTATTTCTCCCTCTAACGCCTTGAGGATCTTTTCGGGAGTTACTGGAAGCTCCGTGAAGTCAACACCTACGGCATCGTAGATAGCATTCAGAATGGCAGGAGCGGGAGATACCTGCGTGCCTTCTCCCGATTCTTTGGCCCCGAAAGGCCCGAGGGGATCATCTGTCTCCACCTCTATGGCTTCTATTTCCGGCATCTCCAAGGTAGTAGGGATACCATAATCGAGGAACGAGGGATTCATCACTTGCCCTCCTTCAGTCACGACCTCTTCATAGAGGGCCTGTCCCATTCCACCCACAATAGAGCCTTCAAGCTGACCTTCCACGAGCATTGGATTGATCGCTTTTCCACAATCATGGGCCGTTACCATCTTCAGTACTTTTACGCTCCCTGTTTGAGGATTAACTTCAACTTCGGCTGCCTGGGTCATAAAGGAATAGCTTGGTGAGAAATTTCCGCCCTCCTTAAGTAAAGTCGTCGGCTCGGTGGCTGGAGCCGTCCACGACCCCCTGCCCACAATGGGCATGGGGAGATCCGCATATTGATAAGCCTTAAGGGCAACTGAAAGGGCTATTCCCTCGTCAGGAGACTCCTTGACATGGATTCTTCTATCTTTGGCAACAAGGTCTTCCGAGTTGACTTCGAGTTTTTCAGCCACAAATTCGAACAGCTTCTTCTTAAGGGCCTTAACAGCGAGCCGTGCTGCATTTCCTGCTCTGACCGTGACCCCGCTTCCGAAAGTGCCTGGATCAAGGGGGGTGATTCCCGTGTCGGCTGCAGTCACTCTTATGTCCTCGAGCGGCACGCCGAGCTCTTCCGCAACGATCTGAGCGATCACTGTTTCTGCTCCTTGGCCGATGTCGGCAGCCCCAGTAAGGACATTCACAGCCCCGTCCCGACCCAATTGAACCACGGCCCCGGAGCTTATGTGGCTCATATTACTAACCCCACTGGGAAAGGATCCTCCTGCAAGTCCTACACCTCTGCCAAATGGCAGTTTTCCCCTCTTTTCACGCCATCCTATGGCCTCAGCCGCCTTGCTGACTGTGTCGGCAAATCCGCAGGTATTGATGATGAAACCAGCCGGGTGAGGTTCTTTGGCTTGAATGCTGTTTTTTATTCTGATCTCCGCTGGATCCACCCCTATTCGTTCTGCAATCATATCGAGATGGCGCTCCACCGCAAAGCGTGCCTGAGGAACGCCATGGCCCCTCATGGCGCCACCAACCGGTTTATTCGTATAGACGTGATAACCCTCGTAGAACAAGTTCGGCACCCGATAGGGTATCATGAGGAAAAAACCCAAAAGCGTGATCATGAGAGGTGCTGTACTATTATAGGCCCCGCCATCCGCATGAGCCCTAAATCGCTGCGCGAGGATCGTTCCATCCCTTTTTACTCCCGTCTTAACCCGCAGATAGACAGGGTGTCTCTGCCTCGTGGCGATAAAAACCTCCTCTCTCTCGTATACGAATTTCACTGGTTTCCCAAGCCTCATCGCAAACCAGCATGCGCAGAAATCCTTTGCATACATATCTATCTTTCCGCCAAAACCTCCACCTACCTATGGCTTGATGACACGGATTTTGCTCTCTGGGACAAGTAGTGTTGTCGATAGATTTCTTCTCAAGAAAAATGGTATCTGGGTTGAAGACCATACTATCAGCTCTCCCTTCAGAGGATCATACTGGGCAGCGGCCGCATGTGGTTCAAGAGGAGCATGGTTTACAGGCTGAGAATAGAGGCTATCTTCAAAGACAAAATCGCTTTCCTCAAATCCCGCCTCCACATCCCCGAATTCCTTTTTGATGGATGCGGAAATATTCTTCGGTATGTCATCATGGAATAAAGGTGCCCCTTCCTCGGTCGCCTCCTTGGGGTCAAATACAGCGGGCAGTTCTTCGTAGTCCACCCTTATGAGTTCTAAGGCCTCCTCCGCTATCTCAGGATCAATGGCACAGACTGCAGCCACCTCATCGCCCATAAAGCGCACCTTATTTTTTGCCAAAGCGTACTCATCCTTTGCCTTGGGTACAATTCCATATTTTCGATCTGGGATATCCTGCCCGGTCATCACACCCTTTACGCCAGCCAGCCTCTCTGCCTTTGAAGTATCAATATTGAAAATCCTCGCATGTGGTAAGGGGCTTCTCAGAATCTTCCCGTAGAGCATTCCCGGAAGAATCAGATCATCGGTAAACTGGGCAACACCCGTGGCCTTGGCTGCTGCATCAACCATGGGCACTCTGGTGCCCACAACGTCCAATTCTCCTTCCATTCAGTCCTCCGCATCAGGCTGCTTGGCGAGGCTCAACACGGCTTCG
>CAYFXP010000484.1:0-2474 GCA_964346935.1 uncultured Syntrophobacterales bacterium | reverse complement strand
AAGGCGGGACTCGAACCCGCACGGGTATTCCCCACCACCCCCTCAAGATGGCGTGTCTACCAAATTCCACCACTTCGGCACTTTGGCAACCTCTATTTTCCTTCCCTCCGCCTGGGATGTCAAGCCCATAGTTCTCCGAATATCCCCGGAAAGGCGTTTCATCATTTCTGCCCGGGTTTCTCGGACGGTAACTCAGTTCCAGGGAGCGGTTGAGCCTTATCCGGCGGTACGGTCTCCGTCACCTCCGTCTTCGTTTCCTCCAAAACAGTGGATGACCGTTGACCCGAAAACAGGCTGAGCAGGATCGAGGTTGTCATAAATACGACGGCAGCCACCGTGGTGATTTTGGTTAAAAAGCCCGCTGCGCCTGGGCTGCCAAAGATGGTTTGACTGGCCCCGCCAAAGGCGGCACCCACTGAAGCCCCCTTCCCGGCCTGCAGGAGGACGATGAGAATGAGGGCCACACAAACGAGGATATGGAGGAAAGAAAGTCCGGCAATCATACTGAGATCCCCCAAAGCGACCGGATTGTTTTAACTATATATATTATCATTTCTTCCGAAATTTAACAATTCTCGAAAAGGAATCAGCCGTGAGGCTTGCTCCTCCCACCAGTGCACCATCGATATTTGGCTCCGCCATGAGATCGCCGATATTGTCCGGATTCACGCTCCCCCCGTATTGAATTCTCATCGCCTCGCTTACCTGTCGATGCGTTATACTTCCCAATTGTTCCCGAATGAAGGCGTGGACTTCTTCAGCCTGTAGGGGAGTGGCCGTCTTGCCCGTGCCAATTGCCCATATGGGCTCGTACGCGATGGTTATCTTATCCATCTCCTCCCGGGAAAACCCTTCCAGACACTGGAAGACCTGGATCTTGACCACATCAAAGGTTTTACCGGTCTCCCTTTCCTCGAGGGCCTCACCCACGCATAGTATGGGATGTAAACCCACGGCCAGCGATGCTTTTATCTTTTTATGTACCGATTCGTTGGTTTCGCCGAAGTATTGCCGCCGTTCAGAGTGGCCTATGATCACATATCGGCATCCCGCATCCTTTAACATGAGAGGGGATATCTCCCCCGTATACGCCCCGCTTGTTTCCCAAAAGACGTCCTGAGCAGCAAGCTCAATATTGCTCCCCTTGATTTCCCGAGATACGGCGTGCAATGCTGTAAAGGTTGGTGCGACAACGATATCGATGTCCCTTATATCGGCCACCAAAACCTTCGATTGACGGACGAGATCGACGGCCTCGGAAACTGTCTTGTTCATCTTCCAGTTGCCGGCTATAATTGGTCTCCGCATATCCATTCCCGTTATACTCCCTTTTGTTTCAATGCCTCAATTCCCGGGAGATCCTTTCCCTCCAAGAATTCCAGAGTGGCTCCTCCCCCGGTGGAAATGTGGGATATTCCCTCGACCGCTCCAGCCATTTTCGCCGCTGCCACCGTGTCACCGCCCCCCACAATGCTGAAGGCCTTCGATTGAGCAACGGCCCTTGCAATGGCAATGGTTCCTTCGGCAAAGGGCTCCATCTCGAAGACGCCCATGGGCCCGTTCCACACGATGGTCTTGGCCTTTTCGATCTCCTCCGAGAATGTCTTTACCGTTTTTGGACCGATATCCATCGCGACCCACTCCAAGGGTATCGATCCGTTGGAAACGACCTTCTTTGCGGCCTTGGGGTCGAAGCGATCCGCGACGACATGATCCCCGGGAAGGAGCAGTTTTACCCCTTGCCGAGCTGCTTCCGAAACCGTCCCGCGAGCCTGATCCACCTGATCCCCTTCGACCAGGGATCTCCCCACCTCGATTCCTTGCGCCTTCAGAAACGTGTAAGCCATTCCTCCCCCGATGAGGAGGGCCGTTACATTTTTCAGCAAATGGGCGATGATCCCGATCTTGTCAGAAACCTTAGCTCCTCCCAATATCATTATGAAAGGCCGTTCAGGGTTGGCAATGGCCCTTTCGAGACAGTCGATCTCCTTCTTCATCAAAAACCCAGCTCCTGCTACATCCATATGCTTCACGATTCCCTCGGTTGACGCATGGGCCCGATGGGCAGCTCCGAAGGCATCGTTGATGTACACATCGGCTATGGCTGCAAGCTCTTTGGCGAAAGATGCATCATTGGACTCCTCGCCTGGATGAAACCGAAGATTCTCCAAAAGCAACACATCGCCTTCGTTCATCCCGTCGATCTCTTCGACCACCTTCCGCCCAACGCAGTCCTGCGCCATTCGAACCGGGATTCCCAAAATCTCCGTTAATTGTCTCGCCACCGGAGAAAGGCTGTATCTCCCGTCGACTTTTCCCTTGGGCCTCCCCAGGTGCGAGGCCAAAATGACCCTCGCCCCGTGTTTCACCGCATGCTTGATGGTCGGAACGGCATTCTCTATTCGGGTCGTATCGGTTACGGTGCCCCGTTCATCCATGGGGACGTTGAAATCCACCCGGATGAAAACCCGCCT
>CAYFXP010000483.1:0-5708 GCA_964346935.1 uncultured Syntrophobacterales bacterium | reverse complement strand
GAAAATTTCAGGGGCTCGGAGCGTTCCCGTCATCGCTGCCCTCGATGAAGTGGTCGTTGGCTTTGACAAGGGCAGGCTAGATGGCATTCTGGCGCGTCTCAAGAAAGAAAAGGGGTAGTAAAAAGATAACCATCTGCTTGCAAGGCGTCTCGTACGTGAAATGTTGGATCCTGAGGTAGCCTCCTCCCTTCATTGATGTTTCTGGCTGTGCCTCAGGAATTTTTTCCACCACCATGCTTTTTACGTTATTCTACCTCCTTGGGGGAGTGTTGCCCAAAACCCGTTTCGCTCACTGAAAACAATTCTTGACCATTCTAAAGTTCGCTTCGCTGCAAATCCAAAACTCGCCCGTCGGGCTCAAACAGATGGATTTGCGGCCGTTTCGCTTCACTAAGAATGGTGACCAAGAATGCTTTAATGTTCGCTCCAGGGATTTGGGCACCATTCACTTAGGAAGTGACCCCGTGAGTGCGGGGCTTCCCACGAGATCTCCTTACCTCTTTGCCTGAGGATAAGGGAGGGTTCATCATGGAAATCCCTATTCCGTACGGACAAGACCGCGTCTCAATCCGGGTTCCAGACGAGAGCGTATTGGGCGTGGTTCATCCCAATGAAGTGGATATAGCCCCGGAACGGGAGACCCTCCTCTTGGCCTTGGAGCACCCGGTCGAAAGCCCCACCTTTTCCGAGTTTCTCGATGACGCCCGGGACGTGCTCTTCATTGTCAACGATGGGACCCGTCCCACTCCTACTGCCAAGGTCATGGAAATCCTCCACGAGCGGATACAAGGAGCCGATTACCAGTTCATTGTGGCCACCGGGGCCCACAGGGCACCGATAGAGGAAGAATTCCGGTTCATCTTCGGTCCTCTGTACCGTAAGTTTCGGAATCGGATTCATGTGCACGATTCCCGTCACACCTCCGGGATGGTCCACGTGGGGGCTTCCCGAAATGGCACCGAAATGCATGTGAACCGACTGGGCCTGGAGGCACACAAATTAGTAGTCATTGGCTCGGTGGAACCGCACTATATTGCCGGGTACACCGGAGGACGGAAATTCTTCCTTCCGGGCATCGCCTCGTATGGGACCATCGAGCAAAACCACAGACACGCCGTCCGGGCCGATGCCAAGGCGCTGACCTTAGCAGGGAATCCAGTTCACGAGGACATGATCGATGCCATGCGGGCTATCCAGGACAAGCAGATTTTCTCCATCCAGCTCGTGCTCGACCGGGATCGCCGAATCTATGCGGCCACGGCGGGAAATGTCCATGCTTCCTTTGATTCAGCCATTGAACGGGCCAACGAGGTTTTCTGCGCGGACGTTCCCGAAAAGGCCGACATTGTGGTATCCGTGGCTACATATCCCATGGACGTAGACCTGTATCAATCCCAAAAGGCTCTGGATAATGGAAAGCTCGCCCTCAATGAGGGGGGCATCCTGATCCTCGTGGGCAAGTGTCGCACCGGGGTTGGGGGGAGGACATTTTTCGAGGTGCTCGGAGGTTCCCGAACTCCCCAGGAGGCACTGGAGCGAATCGGACGGGGCTATGAGTTGGGCTACCACAAGGCAGCCAAGATGGCGGAGATCGCGCTGTGGGCGGAGATGTGGGCCGTGACCGACCTGGGAGATGCGGATGTGGAGAGCGTTTTCATGCGACCCTTTTCGAATATCCAGGGCGCTATTGATAAGGCGCTGGAGGTAAAAGGGAGCGGGGCCAAGGTCCTCTTTCTCATGGATGGTTCCATTACGGTACCCATGATCCATTAGCCGAAAGGGCTCGTGATAGAAGAGAGGCCAATCCTCGAAGGCTGTTGCCCAAAACCCATTCCGTTCACTGAAAAGAATTCTTGACCATTCAAAAGTTCGCTTCACTGCAAATCCAAAACTCGCCCTACAGGCTCAAACAGCTGGATTTGCGGCCGTTTCGCTTCACTAAGAATGGTTACTAAAAATTCTTTAATGTTCGCTACAGGGATATGGGCAACAGCCCATCGACTATTGAGAACTGTTGTACTCCCTAGTATCCTTTACACCGAGGACAATCAAAGCTACCCCGATCAGGGGGAGAATGAGGATCCACTGAAGGGCCCTCTCCAATCCGATGGTATCCCCCAAAAGCCCGGTTACGGTTACCAAGATAGCCCCAAACCCCCAACCGAGGCCCATCATCATGCTGGATACGAGGGTCCGGCTCTCCGGGGCTATTTCCTGGGCGGCGACGATAAGGACCGGCGTTGTTGCCCACATACATATTCCCCCGATGATCAGGAGCACCAATGAAAGGCCCCCTTGGCTTTTGAGGAACAAGAGCAGCACTACAGGGGAAAGGAGAAAGGATGCCAGCATCACCTTCTTCCTTCCCACGTAATCGGAAAGGGTTCCACCGATAAAACCTCCCAAGGCTCCCCCTCCGGTAAACAAGGATACCGCAAATCCGGAAGTCAAAAGGGGAAGCCCTTTTTGGACGAGCAAAACCGACAAGAAGTTCAGAAAGCTCATACCGGTTGCACTCCTGATAACCACGAGAAACCAGAGCACGGCCAGCGATCTCATTTTTGGGAACAGGTGTGTCCTCAAGCTATAAGCATCGTTAGCATTTCTCAGCGGCGGTGCAGGTGCAAGTCTAACGAGGAATATCGTGATGACGACAGCCAAAACGATGGTGTACACGGTCCCACCTAACCCGAAAATGGAGACCACGACGGTGACAATGAGAGGCCCTATGGCCATCCCCGACGTGCCCCCAATCATCCAGACGGACATGAAGAACCCGGCGCGCCTGCGGCCGATATCCCCGATCATTGCCGCACCTTGTGGATGGAGTGCCGAGTGCCCAATCCCTGCGAGGATTAAACAGAGGGCGAGGAACCAGTATGATGGGGCAATCCCCAAGAGGCCGACAAAAACTCCGGTCACGAGAGGGCCGAAGAGGACGAAGAGCCGCATTCCGGTGCGGTCCGATATGTATCCCACTGCGGGCTGGGTGAAAAAGGAAGCAATGGCCCGTATGGTGACGAGGGAACCCGCTAGGGTCAACGAGAGATTCATCTTTTGAATCAGAAGGGGTATTAAGGGGGGGAGGAAATTGTTATAGGCATCGGTGATCAGGTGGGCCGATGCCAATACCGCCAGGGACTTCCATTGAGACTTCTCTCGGTCCGGATCCGGACGGGAGTCAGAACCTATCGGTCTCTTTTCCAAATGCAGCTCCTTCTCCGAATTGAGGAGAATCCCCTATCGAATTCCGCCATGCGTTTGACAAAGAGATGTATGGGCAGGGCGCTCGATGAACGAATACCGTCAGAGGGGTGAAAGACCTTTGGGGTAGTCCCCCTTTGGCACAAAAGAGCGCTGCCATTTCTCGATAAATAGGGCGAAGGCCTTGGAGCGCTCCAGCAGGGTGGGGACGATCAGTGACTCGTCCGGGCTATGGGCTCCGGTTCCCTGGGGGCCGAGGCCATCAATGGTCGGAGCATAGTGGGACGTTTGATTGCCGTCGGAACCTCCGCCGGTGAAGATTTCGTCGATATCGGCGCCCACTTCCCTTCCAGCTTCCTGGAGTAAACGGAGGAGTTCCAGGCTCCGTTCGGTCTTCAACATGGGGCGGAAGGTGATTCCCCCGGTCAATTCCATCCGAATGCCATCCCGATGGGGACGGCAGATGCGGTTCAATTCCTTCTGGGAGCGATCCACCTGGGCTTGATCCACCGCCCGAAGGTCAATTTCCGCATAGGCTTGTTCGGCAATGATATTGGACCGCGTTCCCCCCCTGATGACCCCCACGTTGACCGTGAGGCCATCCTCGAAATCATTTAAGACATGAATATCCAAAATCGCCCGGGCCAATTCCTCGATGGCACTAACACCGAGCTCTGGCTGGGCCCCAGCGTGAGCAGCTTTACCGTAGACAGTGAGGCAGTACTTTCCGACGCCTTTTCTCTTGATCACTACTTGTCCCTTTGGCCGTGCCGGTTCGAAAACGCAAACGGTATCCGCTGACTTAGCCTCCTGGACGATGTAGGGGGCGGAGGTCGGGGAACCGATCTCCTCATCGGAATTGAGGAGCACGACGAGATTGAGGGAACGATAGAGCTCGGGTACTGCCTTCATGAGGGCTTGCAGGGAGTAGAGGAGCACTACAATGCCTCCCTTCATATCAATGACTCCCGGCCCGTAAGCCCTGTCGCCTGCCACGCGAAAGGGACGCCTTCGGGTTTCGCCTTCGGGGAAGACGGTGTCCATGTGGCCAACGCAGAGGAGCCTCTTTGGAGAGGGTCCTCCTTTTCTAGCGAGAAGGTGATCCCCGAAATGCGTTTGGGAGAGCCGCTCAACCTCGAAGCCCAGTTCGCGGAGCTTCGGATCAATGATATCGGCTAATTGATTCACGCCTTCTCTTAGGTAGGTTCCCGAATTGGTATTGACGAGCCTTTCCAAGAAGGCGAGCATTTCCGTTTCCCTTTCGTTGAGGACTCGAATAGTTTCCCCAGGGCGTGTCATGGATCCCTCCCGTCCGCTCTCAGCATTTTTCCCCTCCCGGTTTGGGCTAGCGGAAAAGATCTTTTATCTCCTCGATGTTCTTCGAGGTATCCCTGATAATCAGTGTGTTGGTTCTCTCATCCGCGCTGACGCTTCCACGCTCGCTTAAGAAATTCTTTACCACTGGAAGCATATCTCGGGCGATGGCGTATTTTAAATGGATCATTTCGGTCTTGAGATCTTCCAATTTCTCCTTGGTCCTTTTCGAGGCAAGTTTGTCCTGTTCTTCCTTCCGGAGCCTTTCGGCGGGAGCAATTCGAATCACATTTCCGACCCTTACCATGCCGAGGGATTGAGATTGGAGAATGAGGTCAAGGGCCTGGTCCCAGGGGACTTCGACAAGCCGTATCGTAACCCTTCCCTTTACGTCATCTCCCGCCACGATGTTCAGTTCGGAAACCTCCGCAATAAACCTGAGGATATTTCTTATATCCGCATCCACGAAGTCCAAGGATATCTTGCGTCCGGTATATGCCTTCAGCGGCTGAGCTTGGGGTGCCAGTGGGCGAGCCGCTATAAGGAGCATGAGGAACATCAATACGAGGAGTTTTTTCATGGGCCTACGACTCAAATGTTATGGGGAAGGGTAATAGAAGGGACCATCCTAATCCTTCGTGACCAAGGCCTCTTTCAACTCAGTGACCTTTTCCCTTCCACAGAGGACCTCAACCAGCTTCAAGGCGAATTCCATCGCCGTTCCGGGGCCTCGGCTTGTGATGATGTGGCCGTCCTGGACAACCCTCTGTTCCTGGTAGTTTACCTTCCCGAGAGCTGTTTGTCCCCTTCGACTGGGATGGCTCGTTGCCTTTTTTCCCTCGAGAAGGCCATAGGCGGTCAAAAGGGTAGGGGCGGCGCAGATGGCGGTAACCCATTTTTGTCTCTCGCTCATGCTCCGCAGAACCGCCTCAACCCGAGCGTCCCCCTTCAGGTTTTCAACCCCATCTCCCCCTCCCGGCTGGACAACCATATCGAATATCTCACCTTTGACCTCTTCCAGCGATGTATCAGGGATAAGTTTCACCTTTCGGGAGGCGGTGACGGGCTTCCCGGTGAGCTCTGCACAGACTACCTCCACCCCGGCACGCCTGAGAACATCGATGATGGTTACCGCCTCGATTTCCTCGACACCGTCCGCTATAGGAACCAATACCTTAGCCATACATCAT
>CAYFXP010000482.1:0-8347 GCA_964346935.1 uncultured Syntrophobacterales bacterium | reverse complement strand
TGGTCTCCAAGACCCCGATGGTCATGGTTAGGGCCGAGTTCTTAAAACAGGTCAGAAACTCCGTGGTGAACGGAGGAATGATGATTCGAATGGCATAGGGGATGATAACGTATCGGTACGTCTGGTAGGTGGTGAGCCCTGTTGAAAAGGCCGCCTGGTACTGTTCCGGGGTGATCGAGAGCATCCCCGCCCTGAACTGTTCCCCTACCCGCGACGCGGTATAAATGCCGAGGCAGACCACCCCTGTCCAATAGGGAAGGTCGGGAACGTTGTCGTAAAGCCACTTTTCAGCGCCCTCCGGAAGAATGCTGGGGAAGGCGAAGTACCAGAAGAAAAGCTGTACCAGGTAAGGGGTGTTGCGGATCAACTCCACATAGCACCCACCTATGAATCGGGTGCCCCGGTTCGGAAGTACCCTGAGGACCGCGACCACCAGTCCTAGCATCACCGCAATGCACCACGCCAGAAGCGAGAGGTGAATCGTGGTCCATATCCCGTTGAGCATCCACTCCCCGTAGGGGTGTTTCCAGAGAACGCTCCAGTCGAACTCATAGCTGAACATGAGCTCCCTGTCCCCTCCGTACGGATAAACAAGAGAGCGAAGGCCGGTCCAGGCCCCTTCGCTCTCCTTGTTATTCCCCTCCCTTCTTCTCTCCCCTATTACATTCCGGAGATGCTTGTATTTAGAAGATGTGTTGGGCTCCCCTATTTCCGAGGCCAGGGCCAGGCCTGCAGCTTCAGGAGCGTCTTGTACTCATCAGTCATGGGAATGGGAACCACGCCCTCTGGACCCATCCATTTGTCGTACAGCTCGAAGAACTTTCCGCTGTTGTACAGATCGATTAAGGTAAAATTAACCAGATCCCTGAAATCTGAGTCATTCTCGGGAAGGATAAATCCGTAGGGATCATAGGTCAGCAGGCGGCCTACGACCTCCCATTTCTCCGGGCCGGGAGCTTTCTGCTTCATGCCCGCCAGCATGCTTCCATCGGTGCAGTAGGCATCGATCTTTCCCTGACGAAGGGCGAGAAAGCCCTTTGTATGTTCGTCGAAGACGACGAGCTTGGCCGGCGGGGAAATGATCTTATCGGCATTGGCCGCCCTAATAGCGACCTCGTTCGTCGAACCTCTGGCAGCCCCTACCCTCCTGTTCGCCAGGTCCTCGAAGTCTTTGATGGGGCCTCCTTTTTTGGTCAAGAGCCGACTCCCCGTGAGGAAGTAGGTAATGCTGAAGTCCACCACCTCATCCCTGGGCACCGTATGGGTTGAGCCCCCACAGACGATATCGATTGTCCTGTTCGCAACCAGGGGAATGCGCGTCTTGGGGTTGACGGGCTTGAAGGTGAGCTTGACGGATTTTCCTATCTTCTTCTCCACGGCCTTACGGATCTCCTTTGCGACGTCCATGGAGAATCCCCCCCATTTGCCGTCCTTGTCATAGAAGCCGAAAGGGACCGAACCCTCCCTCGCGCCCACGATGAACTCTCCCCTTTTCGCGATCCTGTCGAGCGTGCTCTCCGCGCCGGCAATGCCGACGATCATAAGCCCAATTATCATTACCGATACGATTGTGACGACGTGCTTCTTCATAACGTGCTCCTCCTAAATGAATTATCATAGTCGAGCCCAAAAACCCATTTCACCAAAGTAGTCCTTCTATCACCCCCCTTTTATACTTTCTTGATAACCATTTTCAGCTCCCGTTACGAATACTATCACCCCCCTTGTTCGCATTCGGGGCTACTATAGGACAGCAAGAGGTATTTGTCAACAAAATTTATAGTCGGAGTTTCCTGATTTTTATTCGAAGGATTTCCCTAACCTTTTGATTTCATAACAGATCCTGTTTTTTTGAGAGAACACCATTGTCCCTTCGCTTCAGTGCTTCTTGGCCTGTTACCCGAAATAGTACCCGCGATGGGTACCATACTTCTCGAGCAGATTTCGCTCATGAAAAACGGTGTTCCCAATAAAATTGAGGAAACTCCGGCACGGAATTCTCCTCCCTTTCGTTTAGGATCAAATCCAGGGAGGAATAGTTGAAACAAATCGGAATTTCATATATCCTCATGGGGAAATCCCTGCCCAAGAAGTACAGGGGGAGAAACCGATGAAAGAAGGGATTATCGGCATCTTAGGCGGTATGGGCCCCGAGGCGACAGCCGACTTCTTTCACAAGATCATCAAGAACACGGAGGCCGCGAGGGACCAAGATCACCTCAGGGTCCTCATTGATAGTAACCCGAAGATCCCCGACCGCACTCCCGCCATGCTTGGTACAGGGAAAAGCTTCCTCCCCATGATGATCGAGACCGCAAAAAACCTGGAGAGGGCAGGGGCGGGCTTTATCGTAATCCCCTGCGTCTCAGCCCACTATTTCATCGAGGGACTGAGGGAGCGGCTCGCCATTCCGGTGATCTCCATCATCGACGAGGTGGCAAGGGAAATGGAAAGGCGCCTTCCGGGTATGAAACGAACGGGGCTCATCGCAACAACGGGAACCGTTAGGGTCCATCTTTTTCAGGATCGATTGCGCGAGATCGGGGTGGAAGTCTTAGTCCCTTCATCCGATGACCAGGAGGACCTGGTCATGTCCGCCATTTACGGGATCAAGGCGGGGGCTACTTCACCGGAAAACAGGGAAAAAATCCTGAAAGCATCGAAGGCATTGATCGAGAAGGGTGCCCAGGCGATCATAGGAGGGTGCACGGAGATCCCCTTAGTGGTCCAAGGGGGGGATATGGGGGTCCCCTTTTTCGATTGCCTGGATATCCTCGCCCTCGCCGCAATCCGCCGGGCTAAAGGTATACCTATCGGGGAATGATTTCAAGACTCGATGCCGCGGCCCTCGTGAGAGGGAAGAGGGGTCCTTAAGGTAAACCAAGATATCCCCTCATGCTCCTCCGCCACCTTCCTTTCCCCCCCTTTTGGAAATACTCCTCCATGGCTTCCACCAAACCGGGGATTGTGTGCTTACGGGCAACGACATCCACCCTCAAGCCGGCCTTTGAGGCAGCAGCCCCAGTTTTGGGGCCGATGCAGGCTACTAAGCTTTTGTTTATTGTTCCCCGTCCCTCGTCTATCGCAGTAACCACATGATTCACCGTGGAAGGACTGGTGAATGTTACGAGGTCAATGTTCCCCGACAAGAGCATTTGCTTGCCCTCATCGAGGGCTTCGACATTGGGAATGGTCCTATAAGCGACCACCTCATGGATCTTCGCTCCTAAGCGAACAAGTCCCACGGCTAATTTCTTCCTCGCCTTATCAGAACGGGGAAGGAGAACCCGACATCCAGCCATGTCCTGCCCCTTAAGCTCGGCTAAAAAACTCTTGATTGTATATTTGGGGGGCATATAGTCAGCCTTTAAACCCCTTTCCTCAAGGGATTTTGCAGTCGTTGGGCCAATTACTCCAAGGCGGAGGTGGACGAGGCCTCGCGCATCCTGGTTCTGCGCGTAAAGCCGTTGGAAGAACGCATCCACGCCATTAACGCTCGTAAAGATGAGCCAATGATAGTCCTTGAGATTGAGGATGGCTTCATCCAATTCGCTGGGGTTCTGCTCTAGTTCGATTTTTAGAACAGGTATTTCGATCGGCACTGCCCCACACCCACGGAGCAGCTGGCCTAACTGAGTTGTTTGCGGGAGGGCCCCAATGATCAGAATCCGTTTACCGAAGAGGGCACGATTATCGAACCAACACAGATTCTCCCGGAGCCGAGCCACTTCACCAACCACAACAACCGCTGGTGGTTGAATCCCTTCCGATTCAATTCTGGCCATGATATCCTTGAGTGTACCCGTGATGCACCGTTGCTGATGGCTGGTTCCGTTGGAGATTACAGCTACCGGAGTACTTGGTGGTCTTTTACTTTCTATCAGCTCGTCTATCACCTTCGCCAAATTCGCCATTCCCATTAAAATGACCACGGTGTCAGAACCGTCGTGTAACTCTTGCCAAGCGATCTCTGAACTATGTTCATCGTGAGCCTTATGCCCAGTAATAACGGTAAAGGAAGAAGCAAACTTCCGATGCGTGACCGGAATGCCGGCATACGCAGGGACTGCCAACGCTGACGATACACCAGGAACCACCTCAAAGGGAATATCCTTTGCAGCCAAAGCCTCCGCTTCTTCCCCTCCCCGCCCGAAAACAAAAGGATCGCCCCCCTTCAGCCTGACGACCACCTTGCCCTCGCGAGCTTTTTTTAATATCAACCGGTTAATAGCTGCCTGCGTCCAAGCGTGGCGACTAGCCTCCTTACCTACATATATCCTCTCGGTTCCGTGGCTGATTTTATTGAGAAGACCCTCATTGACGAGACGGTCATAAATAACTACATTGGCCTTTTGAAGACACTCTAGCCCCTTTACAGTAATTAAGCCGGGATCACCCGGGCCGGCGCCCACCAGGTAAACTATCCCCGCCTTCACCTCTCCCTTACCTCCGTGAATAGCCAGGGAGCCCTCAATTCGCGTTTTTTAGTTATTCCGGTGGCTATTTGTTCAGTGATTCTCTTTACGGGTCTCCGATTCATCCGGCGAAACCTTCTGGCCCTCTTCTCCCCCAACGGTTTTCTCCTGTTCGGTCTCAGTCTCAGGAAGATAGGATCTAATCCTTTCTCCAACTTCGGCTATTGATTTCTCCCTGCCTTCCCTTACCTCCCAGATGGGAACGATGGGGAAGAGTTTGATGAAGAGCAAATAGAGGAGCAGAAAGAAGGAGATGCAGCCTGCCAGTATCGACCACTCCACCCAGGTGGGAATGTAAATAGCCCCCTCAATGGGAAGTCTTTGCCGGGTTAGCGTGGGGACGATAATCACAAACCGCTCCAACCACATACCAACAACGATGGAGGTTGAAGCAATGATTGTCCCAACCACTGTTCGGGTCCTTCTAAAGGCAAGAATGGGTAATGGGATGATGAAACAGAGTATGAAGTCTATCCAGAAATGCGGTGCATACCTTCCTGCAAGCTTCGACCAGAAGATGCTCATTTCAAGCGGCTCATTGCCATAAAAGGCAGTCACATATTCCGCCGCGGTGAAATAGAACCACAAGAGGGTCATCACCAAGAGGAGGATTCCCAGGTTATTAAAGTGGACCGGCTTTAAATATGCTTCGAGGTGGAAGACCTTCCTGATCACGGCCATCGCCACGATTACGGCGGCAACCCCGGAGAAAATGGCCCCTGTAACGAAATAAGGGCCGAAGATGGCGCTATGCCACATCGGCTGGATGGTCATGGCGAAGACGAAAGATACCACTGTATGGACGGTGATCATGACCGGAATGACGAGAATTGCCACAAATGAGATGGCCTTGTCGAGCAGGTGACGTTGTCTCTCTGTTCCCCTATAGCCCAGGGAGAGGACCTGATAAAACCATTTTCGTTTCTCGCCAAGATCCCTCAGAAGCGCAATGTCTGGAATCAAAGCGAGATAAAGGCAGATGGAACTGACCGTGAGGTAGGTGCTAATGCTTATGACATCCCACAGCAGGGGGGATCGCAAATGAGGATACCGAATGACGTATAACATCCGGTCGGGTCTTCCCAAATCGATCAATACGCTTGCCACACCGAACAAGAGGGTGAAGACGGTGGTGAGTTCCGCGGATCGGCTGATTGGCCTCCGCCATTCCGCCTTTGCAACCCGGAGGATTGCCGATATGAACGTTCCCGCGTGGCTGATCCCGATGAAGAAGACGAAGTTGGTGATATAGACGCCCCAAAAGATCTGCCTTGAGAGCCCCGTGACGCCAAGCCCATATCGTAATTGGGTAATATAAGCATAAAGTCCCAAGAGCACAAGGGCGACAAGGGTGGAGAAGGTCAGGTAGAAACCCTTCCCCGTCCTCCTCACGTGCTCGAGCAATACCTCGTCTTTTCCCAGGCTCAAATCTTTTCGATCCATCTGGTTCGCTTTGAAAGGTAGCTCAGATTACCACTTCCCCCATTGGCTACTGGAATTGAACAGTCCCTCTCACCTCTCCGCTTGATGCGCCTCTAATTTCCCGAGTAAAAAGGCCCTCGCCCTCTCCACCTGGCCATCTCGCATGAGCCCAATCATTGAATCCAAATCCAGGGCCTCCTGCCAGGCTTCAGCACCTACCGTTATCCCTCGCTCTTTAAGCGCTGAGCGGACATCCTTAACGATAGACAATAAAACCGCAAATTCCTCTCCAATGATCGGTTCGAGCCTCGTTCTGACTTTTCTCGCCATGGCTGGGCTCATTCCCGCCGTGGAAACCGCAATGGTCAGGCCCCCTCGGCGAAAATAGGAGGGAATGATAAAATCGGATTGCCCCGAGTCATCAACCACATTGACGAGAGCCCCCTGCTCCCTAGCCTCTTCGGCGACCCTTTGATTGGTCTCCCTTACATCAGTTGCCGCAATGGCGACGATGGTATCCTTGAGGTCTCCTGGCTTAAAGTCTCGGTGAACCAGGCTGACTGCACCGGCCTCGGCTAACCGTTCTAATTCCGGGGTTAAGGTTGGACTGACCACAGTGACATTTCCGCCGAAGTCTAAGAGCATCTTTACTTTCCGAAGGGCGACTACCCCACCCCCAATCACTACGCACCTTTTACCGTGGATGTTCAGGAAAGCTGGGTAGTAGATCATCCGCCTCACACTATGTAAAAGACTTTAGGCTTCGTACCGAGTTCAGGCAGCCGTTGAATGATGTGGTGCGATTTAAGGGCTTGTCTGACCTCTGAATCGGGATCGTTCAGGTCGCCAAACATCATGCCCTTTTCCCTACAGGCCTCCACACACGCCGGAGGGAGACCTTGCACGAGCCTCTCCTGACAGAAATTGCACTTTTCCACAACCCCCTTCGTCCTCGTTGGAAACTCAAAGTTGATCTTCTTGATAAATGGCCGGGGGTCTTTCCAATTGAAGCTTCTCGATCCGTATGGACATCCGGCCATGCAATATCTGCACCCAATACACCGGTGATAGTCCATCATCACGATGCCGTCTTCCCTCCGCCACGTGGCCCTCGTAGGACAGTATTTTATGCACGGAGGATTGTCGCACTGATTGCAGAGCACGGTGACGGGCCGGGCTTTGAAGGCCTCCTCGGTGAATTCATTTCCGTGTTCGGGGAATGCCCCTCCAAACGAAACTGTCCAGATCCACTTGATCTCATCCTTCAGATTACCCAAGTCAGGCACGTTGTGGATACGGTGGCAAACATCGATGCATTCGGTACAGCCATCGGTTTCCCAGCACTTCTTCAGGTTGATGACCATGCCCCATTTCTTCCCCATGAGGGTTTTTGGGGTCGGCGATGGCTCGGGCAATTTAGCTCTCGAGACGATATACCACGCTGGCCCGGCTACAAGCCCCAGCAGGCTCAGTCCAGCTGCCTTCAAGAGTCCTCTTCTGTCGATTTCCATCGGTTAAGTCCCCTTCGAGTACGCGTGGCAATCCCAGCATTTAGCCGTCACTGCCATGTAGTTGTGACATTGCAAGCAGAATTCCTCGAGTTTATTCGAATGACACTTCATGCACGTGCGGGTAAGGCTCATGGAATACTCTTTCCTATTGCTGGCTACGTAAGTCCGAATGCCCTTCCGAACCACTGATTCCCTCCAGTCCTTTAACAAGTCCTTGTGCCTCGTTCGAATGTATTCCTTTGGTTCTATGCACTGTTTCTCCTCGGTAACGATTTTCGGCTTTGGCACATAGCCGGTTTTCCCGGTCAGCGCATTATACCAAATCGGAAAGGTGACTAAACCACCGAAAATAACCAGTCCGGCGATGATCTTACCCGAATCATACATCTTGTTTCGCGTCCTCCCCTTCGGTTGATTCCCCACGAAGATCGGTCGTCCTCTCCTTTTCCCCCTTCATCACTAACGCATTCCCCACCAGCTCATGAACTCCACCGACCTCGACTCCAGGAACCCAATACTCGAAGAGGGGTGGAAAGGAAGCCTTATCAATGGCACAAATGCAGGCAAGCAGGTTCACCCCGTATTCCCCCCGAACATACTCTACGGCATTGGCCCTGGGAAAGCCTCCTCTCAATCTCGTCTCCATATTCTCATCCGCGCCTAACCCGGCCCCGCTTCCACAGCAGAACGTCCGCTCCTTTATCGTATTATCCGGCATCTCGTGGAAGTGGTTACACACCTGATCGAGGATGTATCGAGGTTCCTCAATGAGACCCATTCCCCTGGAAGGGTTGCATGAATCGTGGAAAGTGACCTTCCAGTGATCATTTCGGCTGGGATCCAGTTTCAGCTTGTCGTGCTTGATCAGGTCAGCGGTGAACTCGCAGATATGCACCATCTTCGTGGACTTCGCATTTTCGAAACGCGTGCCCGTTATGG
>CAYFXP010000481.1:0-1895 GCA_964346935.1 uncultured Syntrophobacterales bacterium | reverse complement strand
ACAGTTTCCAGGCGTCGTTACCGACAATTTGTGGTAGATGGGATTTCCCAGGGAAAAAAAGATGAGCTGGTGGGTGGTGGACTAAAGCGTACGCTTAAGCTAACAGGTTACGAGGAGGTAAGGACATACGACGAGCGGGTACTTGGCAGCGAGGGATTTGTCGAACGCCTCAGAAAGGAACATGAATTGTCGGATCGGCTGCCTGTGGTCATGCCGCTTGAAGGGTTAATCGAACGAATTGTGGCCTTTCTGGGAATAAGACCTGAGGCTTTGAGGCAACGGAGCAAAGGCAAACGGCTTGCTGAAGCTCGCAGTGTCATAAGCTATGTTGCGATCAGGGAGATGGGACACAATGGAGCGGAAGTTGCAAGAGCATTGAATATCACTCGTTCAGGGGTGAGTATTGCGGCAGGTCGTGGGGAAGAGATCGTTCGTGACAATGAATCCCTTCGAAATCAGATCAGTAAGTTAACAATTTAACAACGTCCCCTCACCAGACCCTCAGCACTCATGAGGGAGGAGTGGCCATGGGTGGATTGAGCGACATGGAAGAGTTGGGCGAACGAAGACGTGAATCCATTCCCAGGGGAATATTCAACATGACGCCCCTCATCATATCCGAAGCCAAGGGGGCTCGGGTGAAGGATATAGCCGGGAGGGAGTACATCGATTTTGCGGGGGGGATTGGGGCCTTGAATGTGGGCCACTCCCCCACGGCAGTGGTCGAAGCCATACGCGATCAAGCAGAAAGGTATCTCCATACGTGCTTTCACCTGATGATGTATGAGCCCTACATTGCCCTCGCCGAGACGCTGAACCGCATTGTTCCCGGGGATTTTCCGAAAAAGACCCTTTTGGCCAATAGCGGCGCTGAGGCCGTTGAAAACGGCGTCAAAATCGCCCGCTATTTCACCAAAAAGCCTGGCATCATCGCTTTTGATGGGGGGTACCACGGCCGAACATTGCTCGCCCTGAGCCTAACCGGAAAGGTGAGGCCCTACAAGGCCGGATTCGGCCCCTTCGGTTCAGAGGTATACCGGATTCCCTATGCCTACTGTTATCGATGCCCTCTGGGGATGGCATATCCCTCCTGTGATCTGCAGTGCGCGGATTACCTGAGGGGCGTATTTCGCCTCCATGCCCCTCCCCAGGAGATAGCCGCCCTGGTCGTGGAGCCTGTTCTCGGGGAAGGCGGCGTCGTTGTTCCGCCGAGGGGATACCTGGAGAAGCTGAAGGGAATTTGCTCGGAAGAGGAGATCGTCTTCATCGCCGACGAGGTTCAGACGGGGATTGGCCGAACGGGAAAGATGTTCGCCTGCCAACACCAGGGGATCGAGCCGGATATTCTCATTATGGGGAAGTCCCTGGCGGGAGGGCTCCCCCTCAGCGCGGTCACGGGAAGGGGGGAGATCATGGATGCTCCCCACGTGGGCGGTTTAGGAGGCACCTTGTCGGGGAACCCGGTCGCCTGTCGAGCTGCCCTGGAGGTCATCGCAATGATTGAGGGTGGTGCTCTTGCATCCAGGGCCCTGGAAATCGGGGAAAAGGTGGCGGATGGATTGAGGAAATTTGAAGAGGAGTACCCCATCATCGGGGACATTCGATGGCTCGGGGCGATGATCGGATTGGAGCTGGTTCGAGACCGCAGGACCAAGGAGCCGGCGACAAGGGAAACACGACAGGTGGTCAAGAGCTGCTATGAACGGGGACTTCTGATTACGAGGTCGGGAGCCTTCAGCAATGTCGTTCGCGCCCTGATGCCGCTAGTGATCACCGATGAGGAGATCGGCGAGGGCCTCTCAATTTTGAAGGGAGTGTTGAGGGAGACACAAATCTAGGATACCCTGTTCAACGATGCGCATCCCGTTTTCCCACAAACGCTGCTTATTTCAGCT
>CAYFXP010000480.1:0-10758 GCA_964346935.1 uncultured Syntrophobacterales bacterium | reverse complement strand
TCAACCTTTGAGGAGCTCGTTGAATGGGTAGATGAAATAGTCAACCCGGCGCTCCAAATTACCCTCGATATCGGACACGCAAATCTCGAGGGTGGCGTGGAAAAGGCTATCGAGATCTTCGGATCCCCGCATCAAACATGTTCATCTAAACGATAACAACGGTATCTCCAGCGACCACGGTGAGCTCGGCACGGGAACCATCGACTGGAAAACCAACGCTCCCTACCTGAGGTCGTTTAACGGAAAGCTCAGCCTTGAACTACTGGGATTTGATGATATAGAGGGAACCGTTCTGAGGAGTAAGTCCTTTCTGGAAAGGTTATTAAAAGATGGGTGATTTGCCGTACCCTCATATTCCCGCCTCGCTTGCGGCTCGATCGCAGAAAGCCTACTTTCCAACCACCTGATCTCAACCGCGGATTGCGAAACGAACCAGAAGAGAATCAATATGAAGCGTCCCCCTCTACCGGTATTTTATATTTCAACGGCCTTAGCGCTAGCCACCCTGGGTGATTCCCTCCTCTATACCATTCTTCCCAGCTATTATCCCCACTTGGGACTCATTCCCCTCCAGGTGGGCATTCTTCTCTCGGTCAATCGATGGATTCGCCTGGCGACCAATCATATGGCGGAATTCTGTTACCGGCGCTATCCAAGCAATCTCTGGCTCATTCTCGCCTTTCTCATGGGTTCCGTTGTGACGGTTATGTATGGAATCGCTCACCTGTTTATCACCTTTCTCGTAGCCAGAATCCTCTGGGGCATATCCTTTTCCTTTATTCGTCAGGCCGGCATCATGACCGCTGTCAAATCGGGCTCCGAAGCTCATCTCGGAGAACGAATGGGATATTATCGTGGTATCAACGCAATGTGGCGCACTTCCGGGGTTTTCCTCGGAGGATTGAGCCATGACCTGTTTGGGTTTGCCTTGACGCTTATATCCATGGGCATCATATCCCTTCTCTCGGTGCCGCTCGGCATCCTCTCACAAAAAGGGCTTAAACGACTGGAAAAGCCTCTGGCTAATGATGCCCCCGGAAAGGGAGATCCCGTGGTAGTATTCTTTGGGTTCATCGTGGGCTTAGTGGGTGCTGGAATGATCATGTCAACCCTAGGGCTCATCCTCAAAGAAAAGGTTGGAGAGTCGTTTTCAATAGCGGGCAATTCCATGGGGGTGGTCACACTGACTGGAATCATTCTTGGGCTCCGCTGGTTTATTGACGGGGTTGGGAATCCTATCTTAGGGGCGATTGCTGACAGAATCGGAAGGGGGAGATCCATTACACTGATATTTCTGGTGGGCGCTGCCTCTCTCACCATTGCGGTAATCCATCAACGACCGATCCCCTTAGCTATTCTCGTGCTGACTTTCTTTACCTGTGGAAACACCCTGTACGCACTGCTCTCGGTCCAAGCTAGTCAAAATGGAACCCGATCGGTGGCTTCCTTTGCAACTGCAATGGATCTCGGTATGTCAGTCGGGCCTCTTATTGGCTGGAGCATCGCCCAGTTGGGATTTGCCACACATAATATTTTCACCGTAGGCGGCATAGTTTACCTCATTAGTGCAACTTTGTCGTTCAAGAAATTCGGTATTTAAAAGACCGACCCATGGAAAAAGAAGGCCTGTGGATAGACTCGGGTTTCAACCCGGGCCAAAAGACCCCCTTCTCCCGTATAAATTAAGAGGCGATCGCTTCACATCCCTCAATAATTTATATTCGGAAATATTTTGGTAATATATCGGAGGGGAGATTAATAGGTCTTTCTTGAGACCTGGACTCTGCTATAAGAGATCTGGAGTAAACTATGAAAGTCGTAATTGTCGGAAAATTTTCGTGAAGGACAAAAGGCCTCATTTTGAGTAAATTTCCCCATGATTGGAAGATCGTTATGGTGACTTCAGAAGAATTGAACAAAGAGCTGAATGATGTGGAGGCGATCATTCCCGAACATGTCATCATTGACGGTCCTCTCCTCGATAGCGCCAAACACCTTAAGCTGGTACAAACCGGGGCCGGTTATGATAATGTAATAATCGAAGAGTGCGCAAAAAGAGGTATTTATGTAGCTAATGCCGCGGGCATCAATGCACGGGGAGTGGCTGAGCGCGTTTTTGCCTTCATTCCCTGCTGGTACAAAAACGTGATTCCCCTTGATGCTTCGATTAAAAAGGGAGAATATGGCGTCGAATATATCAGTTCTGAACTTTCCGGGAAGGCCATAGGAGCTGTCTTCTGGATCTCCAGAGCGGTTCTGAACTTCTTCAGGGCAATAAACGAGATCATCTTTGGCCTCATATTCGTCTCGGCCGTGGGTTTAGGTCCATTCCCAGGTGTCCTTGCCATCGCCGTTCACTCGGCAGGAATGCTCGGGAAATTCTTTGCAGAGGCCATCGAAAATGTTGACCGCGGACCTATTGAAGCTCTTGAAGCAACTGGCTCCAACAGGATCAAGGTTATCACTTATGCAATTGTACCGCAGATCATGCCGCAATTTATCGCCTACTGCCTGTACCGATTCGAGGTGAATGTCAGGGCTGCCGCTGTATTGGGCGTAGTTGGAGCGGGAGGTATCGGGTTTGTGCTGGTAACCAACATGCGTCTCTTTGAGTTTGAGAACCTGGGTATCATCTTATTCACCATTTATATTACCGTTGTTGCTATCGATTCCCTAACGACTAAATTAAGGGCGAGAATAATCTGAACACTTCACGGGCATACTTTTATTCCACCTTCGATCGCAGATTCGAAACTAATTTGATAAGCAATCCAATTTCCCTGCTGAAAGGTAGGAAATTTGCCTTAAGCAAAAAGGAGGACGGATTGCCATGAGCGGAATGGGCAAGGCGGCCGTTATGAACCGGGTCAAGGTGCCTCTGGATTTGGTGGAATACCCACTGCCGAAGGTTGATGGGGGCTGTATCCTCGTAAAGATCCTCTGCTGCACCATCTGTGGTTCCGATCTCCACTCCTGGTTGGGACACAGAAGCGCCCCCACGCCCATCATCTTGGGCCACGAAATCGTCGGCAAGATCGTAGAGTTGGGGGAGTGCATCGATGCGGATTCGGGGGGAAAACCCCTGAGCGTTGGGGATCGGATAACCTGGAACATCATGGACAGCTGTGGGAAGTGTTACTACTGTCGCGAAAAGGGCCTCACGATGAAATGTCTTCATCTCAAGAAATACGGCCACGACAGCTGCGCGGATCCACCTCATTTTTTGGGTGGTTTTGCCGAGTACTGCTACATCACCCCTGGCACCTGCGTGATCAAGGTCCCGGATAACCTCACGGACGAGGAGGTAGCTCCAGCAAACTGCGCTCTTGCAACAGTGGCGGCGGGGTGGGATGAGATCAATCTCAAACCCTTCGAAAACGTCCTCATCCAGGGGGCAGGAACGCTGGGATTCTACGCCGCGGCTCTCGCAAAACACTATGGATGCAAAAAGATCATTGTCACCGATATTCTCGATAATCGGCTCGAGATAATCAGGAATTTCGGGGCTACTGATACCCTCAACGTCAAAAATATGGAGCAAGAGGAGGTCGTTGAGACGGTTCGAGATTTGACTTACGGTGTTGGCGTGGATGTCGCCAGGGAGGTGGCCGGAATCCCCGAAATCATCCCCACGGGGCTAAAATGCTTGAGAATAGGGGGAAGATACGTGGAACACGGGAGCGTATCACCAGGGGTCACTTTCACGTACGATGCTTCGGATATCATGTATCGCCGTCTCACCATTAAGGGTGTGCACAACTACGACACAAAACACCTCCAGTGGGGGGTTGCTTTCTTAAGCCAGACCAAAAAAGTCTATCCGTTTCATCAACTCGTGACCCATACGTTTTCCCTTGATGAAATCAATCAGGCCATGGAGGTGGGCCGGTCACGCAAGGGAATAAGGGTGGCTATCAAACCCTAGCCTCCCTCCGCCATTCTCCTCACAGGGAAAGGATCAATATAGTCGCGATTGCGCAGAAAATGCCCAGCGCCTTCCGGGGATTCACCCGCTCCCTCAGCAGCCATACAGATAGAACCGTTGTCACCACGAAGCTGAGCTGGGCTATCGGAACGGCGATAATCGCCTCGCCCATCTTCACGCTCAGAAAGAGAAAGGAGGCAATGCCCACGACCAGGATGCCTGATACGATGCCATACAAAGTAACACTGCGATCTGTCCTCAACCCTCCCTCAAAAATACCCCCATAAATCGGCCCACCGAAGACCCAAAAAAGGGCGTTGATGAATAGGAACGTGTTGGTATCCACCGCATGGATTGTCCCAAGCTTATAGAAGAACCCCATCAGCCCGCGCAGTATGCTGGCAACTATCACCAAAAGGACGAAAAATGGAACTGTCCGACCCGGGGCCATGGGCTCCGAACCGGATGACCAGGACATCAAGAATACCGAGGACGTTGCAAACGCCAGTCCCAAGAGCTTCCGGAAAGTCACCTGCTCAGCCAAGAAGAAAGGGGCCAAAAAAACGACCACTACGAAGTTGAGCCGATAGATGGTGGAGCCTACAGAGGCCTCGACGCCCCGAAATCCCTCCAAGAGCAAAATGTTAGCGACGATTGTGACCGTGCCCGAGATGAGCCCGTAAGAAACGCTTTCGTGATCGAACTTCAGCCCCCCTGAAGAGGTGCCCATGACATAAAAAAAGAGGGCCCATATCACACCTATCAGCGCGATATATGCCCCCTTCGACCGTTCCCGCGCCACGTACTGTTTGAAAATCAGATCATTGAGGCCTGCACAGAACATTGAACCCAAGGCGAACAGCACTGACAGGCCCACCGCTAAAACCGTACCTCCTTCTTCCCCTCAGATCTTATCCGTGTCCGTCATGTGTAGCTCTTGAAGAGCTCAGTTGAGATGATCATCTTCTGGATGCTGGAGGTTCCCTCCAGGTACTCCATACCCCGCGCATCCGCGCTTAACATGCTGATGATGTTGCCCTTAAAATAGCCCCTCCCCCCCATGATCATCTGTCCTGTTTGAGCCACGTTCATCACCATCTGCGTGGCAAAAAGCTTCGCCTGCGATGACGCACTTCGATAATATGGTGTATTAACTTGTTTCAGCGCGTGGAAACAGAGACCTCGTGCTGCGTTGATCTGGGTATACATATCGGATATCTTGAAGCTGATGTCCTGGATACTGGTGAGGGGGTGATCGAACTGAATCCTCTTACGGGAGTAACTGAACACTTCATCCAAGATTCGGCACGCGAGCCCGCAACCGATGCCCGCCAACAATATCCTGCCCTTATCAATGGCTTCTAAAGTTAATAACAAACCCTTCCCCTCACCTCCGATTAAATTCTCCCTCGGTACAATACAATTCTCATAGATGAGCTTTCCCGTTGGGAGGATTTTCAATCCATCCTTTTCGGGTAAGACCTCAACTCGGAATCCACTTACCCCATCCTCCACGACGAAGGCGCTCAGGGAACGGGCCCCTTTCTTCCCCTTGGTATTGACCAAGATGGTGTATATTTTTGCAAGCCCGGCATTGGATACGAAGATCTTATGGCCGTTAAAGATATATTTGCCCCCCTTAGGCCTGGCCGAGAACTCAATGGCGCTGACGTCGGAGCCCGCCCTCTCCTCGGTCATCGCGATCGCCCCGAAATTGCCCTCGCCCAACCTGGGCAGGAAGTTGGCCTTCTGCCTCTCGTCTCTTCCTGCAAGGATGAGATCCACCGCGCGACTGTGGGCAACGAAGATGACCCCGAGGCTGGGGCATGTGTATCCGAGGAGTTCCATGATGAAGTAAATCTTCTCCTCGGATGTCCTGCTTCCCCCATATTCAACGGGAACAAAAACCTTGAAGAAATCAATCTCCTTCAAGCCCTCATAGATGGATTCCCAGGGTGATGGGAGGATAACCCTTCGGTTCTCGAATTTGATCCCAGCCTCGGTCATCGTCTCAAGGTTGGGCATTACCTTCTCCTTGAGAAGGTCGACGAAATTCTCCGTAAAAGCTCTATCCTCCCCACCTTCGAGGAAGGAACGCAGGATTTTGATCAGATTGTCCAAAGTTCAGGCCCCCAATAACTTCCCGTCATTGTAAATCATGTATCATCCCGAAATCAAGGATGACTCACCTGAAGTTTGCTCAATTTTGTCGAGAATAGCGTTGTTCATGAGCGAAATCTGCTGGAGAAGTGGGGTATCCATCGAGGCTACCATTTCGGAACCGGTTGTTGCCCGGGTTCCCCGGAGCGAACATTAAAGAATTTTGGCTTACAATTCTTAGTGAAGCGAAAGGACAACTGCCTTCTCTCGAAAAAAAGAGTCTGCTATGAAATCAAAAGCTTAGGGAAATCCGGTCAATAGAGATGAAGAAGGCACAATTTACCGGGGGGGGACCCCTCAAGGGCGATTTTTTTCGTGATCGAGTTACGCTATCGGAATGGAATCTTGGAACGATGGGATAACGGGAATAAAAACCAGTACTCCCTTATTCCAATACTCCAGCTGAGGCACTCATTCGCCAAAAATCCATTCGCTGGTATCAACAGGTATATGCCGTCTAGCCAACCCCCATCCGGTCCAAGGTCTCCAGGTAGGCCTCGAGTCGCGTTCGGATCTGCACCTCCGAATAGAAGCGGGGGTCCCCCATGTCGGATTCGAATACGAGGGCGGGTATTCCCGTCTCCTCTGTAATCATATCCTTGAGCTCCAAGACCCCAAAGGTAACCGCCTTGCAACTGCGGTTCAGAAACATGATGTTTCCGTTCAGGGAATACTGCCTGAACAACGCAATAGCCCTTTCAGCCCGCTCCTCCAATTCGACATTTGAAAAGACCGATGTGTAGTTCTCCGCTAAGGTCCGCATGGGATCTGACACATCGAAGTCATAACTCCACGCGTGGGCGTAAAGGGAGGTAAGGATTACCGCGTTGTGGGCGGCCAAGAACTCGGAGTGATCCCTGAACTTGAACCAGATGGGAAGGTTTTCCCAATAGAGCCGAAATCGTTCATTGGGGATGACACCCATCCCCTTTGAAACCTTCTCCTCCTTGATCTCCTCGATCAAGAGTCGATAGTAGTCCACCGCCTCCTTGGTTCCCCTGAGGTAGACCGTGATGGCCATATGAATGAGGGCGTCGAATATACTAATAGGGGAGGGTTTTATGGAGGCAAGGTCGAGAAACTCCTTGTAGAGCCTGCTGGCCTCGGCTGAGTATCCCAATACCTCCCTTAGGCGGTCGTAGTCAAACGTCCTGCCTGTTAGTTCCTCCAGAGCTCCGATTATCTCAGACAGTTGTTGTTCTCCGTACTTGATGATATTCTTGCGAGCCTCATCCTTTCGGATGTATTGGGGCGTATCGAAGACGAAGACCGGCACCCCATACCTTCGGGAAAGCACCTGAAACCACTTGGTCAGGGTGAAGCACTGGGCATTACACGCCAACAAGAAATCTGGATCAGGGAGACCCCCTATCGGGCTTTCGCCCAACTCCCGATAGCCCAGATCGCTCCGGGCGTAAGCACAGAGGTGGCTCGTATATCCCCTCTTTTCAATCTCCAGGGACAGCCTGGGCATCATCCGTCCGGTCAGGCACATCACCGAATGGTTCTCCGGATAGATGGGGATGATATCGTGGGCGTAGAATAGCTCGACGGGGGAAACGGCCGTGGTGTAGGCGATAAATTTGTGCTCATCGTGGGCCCTGGATGCTCTTCCATAGTAGTCCTTGGTCAACTGCTTCATCACATCCTTGGCTTTGGGACTTTTGTCCGCCTGCTCGGCCATGGTCCAATTCCCCCTGTGGGCCCTTATATGTAGCTTCATAAATAATCGTGCATAATTCAAACAACGACTAAATCCTAAAGTCGCTTCACTCCAAACTCTAAATACGAATAGCTAAATTCTAAAACGCTTTGGTCATTTGAAATTATTTAGAGTTTAGGAAATTAGTATTTAGAATTTGCCCGGATCCCTACCATACGTAAATATTTACATCGTTACGGCTATTCCTGTCTCAGTGCTTCCGAGAAAGCCTGGATTCTCGTTCTCATCCCTGCGAGGTGTGTGGTCTGGTATTCCGTCTCCACCACGAATACTGGGATCCCCTCCTTCTCCATATTATCCACTAAGTCAGGAAGGTCGTAGTCCTGGGACTCGTTAAACTTAATGTGGAAATAGATCGCCGCCTTGGCCCTGTTTTGCCTCACCAAGTTGAGGAGGTTTTCAAAGATCCTGTCCACCTTATCGTTGATGGGGGTGAAGGGACCCTTCTTGAAATGGCGATCCACAATAGACCTCAAGGGATCACCATCTATTTCGACGTCGGCATCTATGTACCTCCATCCCACGCAGAGGTCGTCCCCCACAACCTTCAATCCCGATTCATCGAGGATATCCATAATCTCGGGAGGCTCCCAAACAATCCCCGAGAGGACAACGCGGATACCACCATCCCCTTTGTCCTTCAGATCGGTTTCATCAATACTGGAGATAAACCCCTCCAATAAGCGGTTATGCTCCTCCTTTGGCCACCACATGGATGACTTGATGATATCGAAAAACTCCCGGTTGCCGATGAAATCAGTGGATCCCCTCTTCATCTCGTACAACTGCCTCAGATGCTCGCGGTTTTGATTGTAGAGGCCGATGCTCTCCCGGAGCCGCTCCTCGGAGATCTCATATCCCATAAAGGACTCCAAGCTCCCCTTTAGCCTCAGCGTCTCATCGAGAAGCCATTCCCGTGCGCTTGGCCTATCGACCTGGCGGGGAAGCAAGAAGCTTTCGAAATAGTCCCACGGCACGTTCCTCCTCCAGATATCGCAGAGATGCTGGCTCGTATCGTCGACCTGAGGCAGGACGTATCCATCGAAGAAATCCCTCTCGTACGTAAGCACAAGCTCTAGGTCGCTCCTTGCCTGGGAACAGGCATTGTCGGGCAAATGGGCGCTGGCCTTGATAATGGGTTTGTTGGTCCCCAATATGCTGAAGGGCAACATGCCGGCGGCGTGGATCAACTCCTCGGGCACATCGGTCAGCGTGCTCCCGATAATCTTCCTCCCCACCTCCTTTTTCCAGGCCCTTAACAGCACGTAAGGATCGTGGGCGATAGATATGAGTTCATCCAAAATCCCACGGTTCATCTCGCCTCCCGTGAGACAAGAAGGCCGCCCCGGTTCCTCGGAGCGGTCCCATCACGGACTTTATCCCCTCAATAGGGGAAAACCAATGCTACATCTTCCTCTCGTCGAAAACTCGTTTTGCCTTCCCCTCGCTTCTCGCGATTGTCTTCGGGGGCACCAATCTCACTTTCGCACCGATTCCAATAATACCCCTGATCTTCTCCTCGACCTTCCTCTCGGTCTCCGCGATCTTCTCCTTTCCCGCATCGTAGGCCTCTTTCTTCGCCTCAACATCGATGTTCATGCTGTCCAGGTATCCCTTCTTCTTCACCATGATAACGTATTGAGGTTCGATCCCCTCAACCTCCAGCAGCAGGCTCTCGATCTGCGATGGAAATACGTTTACCCCGCTAATAATTAACATATCATCGGACCTCCCGTGCACCTTATCCATCTTGATGAGGGTTCTCCCGCACTCGCATTTATCCCTTCGCAATGTGGTCATATCCCGGGTCCGATACCTTATCACGGGCATGGCCCGCCTCTGTATGGCGGTAAAGACCAGCTCCCCCATAGTGCCCAAGGGAAGTACCTCCTCCGTCACGGGATCGATGATCTCGGGGATGACATGGTCCTCGTTAATGTGGAGGCCGTTCTGTTCGACGCAATCGAAGGAAACTCCCGGCCCCATGAGCTCCGTCAACCCGTAGGCCTCCATCGCCTTGATCCCCAACCTCTCCTCGATCTCCTTTCTCATCTCAGTGGTCCAGGGCTCGGCTCCAAACACGCCCACCCGCAAGGGCAGCGACCTGACATCCACTCCCATCTCCTCCCCCCTCTCCGCAATGGTCAACGCGTAGGAGGGTGTAGCAAACAGGGCTGTCGAGCGAAAATCCTGCATCAGAAGAACCTGACGTTCTGTCTGCCCCGATGAGGCGGGAATCACTGCCGTCCCGATCTTATTCGCCCCCTGGTGAAAGCCCAGCCCACCGGTAAACAGGCCCATCCCGTAAGCGTTCTGACAGATGTCGTTAGAACGAATTCCCGCGGCATACAGGTTCCGCGCCATGCACTCCGCCCACTGATCTACATCCTCCGCCGTATAAGGACCCGTTATGGGTTTTCCCGTGGTACCCGAGGAGGCGTGAATTCTCACCAGTTCGCTCATGGGAACGGCACAGAGCCCAAAGGGATAGTTATCCCTGAGGTCGGTTTTCACGGTAAAGGGGAGTTTTGCCAGGTCTTCAAGGGATTTAATATCCCCCGCCTCCAAACCCATGTCTTGGAACTTGTTCTTATAGAAGGGAATCCTTTCGTAGACCCATTTGATCGTTTTCCGGAGGCTCTTCAGTTGGAATTCTTGCATCTCTTCCAGCGGCATGCATTCGTGTTCTTTATCCCAAAACATGATTCTTCCCTCCTTCTCCTGAATTGCCAAAAAGAAATGCTCAGTTATCGGTCCAATCCGTATCCATCATACCAGAAAAGGCCGATTCACAAAAGACCTTGCTAAAGGTAGATGATCTCGTAAAAAGTGGAAATTCGATGGCAAAGTAAAAAGCTCCAAATTCAAGACGCGCAAATCCTGAGGAATGAGGCGTGCATACAGTACGCTGCAGTGACGAAGGATGCAGCGCAACGCAGAAGTTGGACTT
>CAYFXP010000479.1:0-2802 GCA_964346935.1 uncultured Syntrophobacterales bacterium | reverse complement strand
GCCATGATCACCGCGATGGCGGCCCAGATCGGGGTCGGAATCTCGGTCCTCACTCGATCTGGTCGATCCCTGGATGGACGAGATTATATGGTTATCGGGATTCCCGTGCTCATGGGAGGACTCGTTTCCATTCTCCCAGGAGCATTTTTTGAGGCCTTTCCAGCCACGGTTCATGCATTATTGAAGAACGGCCTGGTGGTTGGAATCGTGCTGGTCCTGGCCCTGGAACACCTCTTGCTCCCGCGGAGATGACGGGATTTCAACAGAACCGAGGAGGCATGAAATGAAGATGTTTAAGATTGAGGAGTACATCAGCATGGAAAATCCAAATCCGGGGAAGCCTTATCGGCCCGAGATCCTAACCGATGAGCATAAGGCCAGGGGTCTCGGTGGAATGTTCGGCCTGCTCGTTCCCGGCAGTCAAGTACCCTACCATTACCACAAGAATCGCGAATCAATTATCATTGTCATAAGCGGACAAGCAACTGAAGTCATTGAGGGTGAAGAGATCCCTATCAAAGCCGGTGACGTAATCTATATCCCCGCAGGGGAAAAACATACGACAATAAACAGGGCAGATAAGGATTTTCGTTATCTCGAATTCTTTACCTGTCCGCCCCTCACAGCTGACTTCGTAGAGGCGGAGTAGAAAAGAGGAGGAAAAGGGAATGAGTATAAAGAATATCACGGTCATAGGCCTTGGGGCGATGGGGACTCCTATTGCTACTTTTCTCTTAAAGGCAGGTTACCGTGTAACAGGCTTTGACATCGTAGAGAAAAAAATCTCCACATTAGTCCCCCTGGGTCTGAAGCCAGCTAACTCTCCTAAAGGAGCGGCAAAAGGCGCGGATCTCATCATGTTATCCCTTCCAAACTGGGACATAGTACGGGAAGTTTTGGAAGGCAAAGAGGGCGTCTTGGCGGTTGCACAAAAGGGTCAGATTATTGTTGACACCAGCACTGTGCCCCCATGGGAGACTAAGGCCATGGCGAAGAAGCTGGCAAAAAAGGGCATCGATTGGATGGATGTTCCCATCTCAGGCGCCGCGAACCAAGCCAGGGTGGGCAACATGGTTTTCATGGCTGGGGGAAAAAAGTCAGTCTTCAATAAGGTCAGGCCGGTGCTCGATAGGGTAGGGAAAAAAATAGTTTATGTCGGGAAGCACGGTGATGCCGCCATGCTGAAGCTCGTCGTCAACCAGACGCTCTTTCTCAATCAGGCTGCCGCCATAGAGGGGTTGGTGCTTGGGCTCAAGGCCGGTCTCGATCCCGATGTCATGCTCGATGTGTTGATTTCCGGAGCCGCTGGAAGCGACTTGATCATAGCCCGTGGTAAGGACATGCTCATGGGTAATTTCGGACCGAAAGGTCCCGTATGGCTGGCCATCAAAGACCTTGGGCTTGCTCTAGACAGTGCAAAGCGGCTCGGCGTTGTCCTACCCATGGCAGGGCTCTATCAGCAGCTTCTCCTCAATGCTCACTATGTTGGTTGGGACAAAAGGGACGCCACAGTTGTCATGAGAATCTACGAGCAATTGGCTGGAATGAAGAGGGAGGCTAAGGGGTCGCCTTCACGGAGCAAAACGAAATGACGGGAATCCACGACAGGCATTCAACTATTTACAATCATGATTTTTTTGGACATTCGGGAACTAATTGAGAGGCCTCGAGAATCAACTCCACCGCCATCTCCGCCCCTCTCCGGTAGGTAGTTTCACAGGTTTTATCCGGCCACAAGGGTATCCATTTCTCACGGAGAGGGCGGCACTCCTTTTCACCAAACTCCTCCGTGAACCTCCGGTGAAGTTCAAAGCAGAGTTCGTCAACGCATGTCAAGTCATCGGTCGGAGAGCTCCGGCCGTAAAGGAGGCCGATACAGACAATGCCGGAAGCCAAAGCCCCACAGAGATGACCTACTTGCGTATATGGCAAGTCCTCACGGGGGCGTTTGTCCCTTCCCGATGTTACTGCCTCCAGGGCCTCGGTGAGATTAATCCCGGGTTCTTTCCGATGGGTACCCCCACCGCCATGGAATCCGGTCACCATTCTCACCATGGAGGGATCCGTGATCTTCAACGTTTCATTCACCGCGGTAAAAACCGATTCGCTGCAATGAAATCCTTTCCGTCTGCATTCTATAGCTTTACGGCCCGCCCCCTCGATCTTTCTCCTGCTTTTCTCGTTCATTTGTCTCTCCAGGACTCCTTGACCTGCACAAAAGATGGGTTTATCTTAACGGACCTTTGCCGGAAGCTTGACCTCCTTGAAATCCCTGACTGCCGCGGTAATCGATTTTTCGACGGGCAATCGTTCGGCCGTTGACCCACCAACGTACCCGTCCAATCCCTTGGTTTTCTCGAGGAGGTATTGGACATCTTGCGGGGTGACCGTTGCCCCACCATGGCACGTTACTACGGTCTCGGGTTTTTTCTCCTTCACGGTATCAATGATGTTCTGAACCAGATGCACCATGGCATCGAGGGAAGTGACCGTTTTCGAACCAATCGTTCCCCCCTTAGTATTGCCACCATGTGCGATGATATTATCACACCCCGCATCCACCATCTTTCGCGCCTCTTCGGGTGTTGTACAGAACGCCTTCGTGTAGAGGCCCTTCCGGTGGGCAATTTCAATCATTTCAACCTCTTTATCGTAGGTCAGCCCGGTTTCCTCCAGGGTTCTTCTGAAATTTCCGTCGATGAGGGCAATTGTGGGACAATTGAGCACTCCCGAAAAGCCTGCTGCGATGATCTCATCGAGAAAGGACTCCATATCACGAGTTGGATCCGTTCCCAGAAGTCC
>CAYFXP010000478.1:0-15711 GCA_964346935.1 uncultured Syntrophobacterales bacterium | reverse complement strand
CCATTTCCCCATCCTCCTTATTGACTTGATTTATTGAAAGGTGAAACCCCGGGACTGTATCATTCATAGCCCCTATTTAATTATTGCCCCATACAGCATCCCCGAAAAGGTTGCCATCACGACGACCAACGAAAAGAAGACAACCGTTTTTTTCATCCCCATTACGCTCCGGATAACCAGCATATTCGGCAGAGACAGTGCCGGTCCGGCCAGGAGGAGGGCCAATGCCGGCCCGTTGCCCATCCCGCTTCCGATAAGGCCCTGGAGAATCGGGACCTCGGTCAAGGTCGCGAAGTACATAAATGCCCCCGCAACTGATGCGAACAGGTTCGCCCCTAGTGAATTGCCGCCAAGCGCACGGTTCACCCATGCCGATGGAATCAGCCCCTCATGTCCGGGACGGCCGAGGAGAGCTCCGGCCACGAGCACTCCGATGAACAAAAGGGGAAGGATCTGCTTGGCAAACCCCCACGTGGCGAGAAACCATTCCCCGGCCTCGCCCTTGTGTGTGCTCGTGATGATGGACAGACCAACTGCAGCCGCAGCGAACGCCAGCATCGGCTCGTGGGAAAACAGGAGGGCAAGGAAAACCGCTGGGACAGCTGCGAGAAGCACCTTTAACGGTCTCAGCCCAAACCAGAGAACAAGGATGATCGCAAAAAACCCTGAAACAACACTTGTAACAATCCACTTAGCCGAGTAGATGACGCCCCAAATCCCACCATTCGTCCCTGGCTTCCCCCAATTGGCGAAGACGAGAATCCCGACCATGGTTGCGAAATAGAGCACGTTTTGCCAGAGCGGCCTGGTGACCTCCGGTACTGGCATGGCCGCTTGTGCATTCGCTTTCTCTAAGTCTTCCTTGAAAAAGATGACATGCATGAGCAGCCCGATCGCCACGCTGAACAGGATCGCCCCAACGGCACGGGCTATCCCCAGCTCAATGCCCAGTACGCGCGCCGTCAGAATGATTGCCAGCACATTGATCGCCGGTCCCGAGTAGAGAAACGCCGTTGCCGGACCGAGGCCAGCACCCATCCCGTAAATTCCGGCGAACAGGGGAAGCACCGTACACGAGCAAACGGCCAAAATCGTTCCCGAAACAGAGGCTACTCCATAGGCCAGCACCTTGTTGGCCTTGGTCCCGAGATACTTCATGACCGAGGCCTGGCTGACAAACACGGCGATCGCCCCTGCGATGAAGAACGCGGGAACCAAACACAAAAGGACATGTTCTTGAGCGTACCACTTGACTAGGTGCAGGGCTTCCATAATCGCATTATCAAACCGAGCTCTTCCCAGGGGGAGATAAAAACTAGCGAGGAAAATGGCTACAATTGCCAAAAGCGCTTTCCACTCCTTTTTCCAATCCATGGTTTAACCTTTAATTGTGGCGATTTGGCAAAAAACCCAAATATTTTTCCAAAAATAATATCGCGTAAACGTTACTATCCGCTCAGGGCTAGCTGCGCTTCCGCGGTGGACCGAATGACCGTTTCCACACACTCAAAGAAGTTCAGAATGCATCGCATCCGTAGTCGGTAATAGATCTGCGAACCGCGCTTTTCGTTCTCGACGATGCCCGCACTCTTCAGGATCGACAGGTGTTTGGATACCGTAGACATATCGGCCCCGATCATCTTGGTGAGTTCACACACGCACCGCTCTTTCCTCGACAGCTCATCAACGATGAAAAGCCTCGTCGGGTGCGCCATGGCCTTGATGACGGTCGCCCGTGCTTCGAAACGGGCCTGGGTTTTTTCGTCCATTGTCATCCCCAAGTGAAGGCTTCGTTACTTGGTAATTTAACCAAATAGCCATTATTTGTCAAGTATTTCTTTCATAGGCTCGTTTCTTTAATCTGCGGATCTGAACGAAATTTTCAACCTCAGTCGCATCATCCAATTAGAGAGACGAATCAACAGCCAGGGGAAGGGCTTATCGGTTTACATTCCGCCGAAAAGCGGGGCCCACAACCAACCAACTCAAAGCGATGAAACCGCTTACTGCAAATATACACATCCACGGCGAGGAGAAGTGAGACTGCCCGGCACCTAAAAAGGGGGGTCCCTTGACAAAATCGTAGATACTAATAGTATAGGTCGGAAGGGAAATCCCCCAGCCCCTGAGGGTTTGCGAGCATGATCCGATCATGATGGGGGTGGGGGGCTTCATGCACTATCGGGAGCTTCATTTGTTCCAGTATGACAAAAGGGCAAATTGTTATCCAGAATTCCTCTGAATGTCATTATTAAGGAGCCTGAAAATGACCAAAGAGGAAAAAAGATCCGAGAGAAAAGGCCAAAACCCGGACCAGGATGATGACCTCAGGGAAACCAATACCGGGGTGAACGTTAAGCTGTTCTACAAACCGGAGGATGTCCTTCAGTTCGACTATGAGACATCCCTTGGCGACCCGGGCCGTTATCCTTACACCCGTGGGATCTACCCCACCATGTACCGGGGAAAGCTCTGGACGATGCGCCAATACGCGGGGTTTTCGACCTCCGAGAATACCAACACCCGATTCAAGTTTCTCCTGGACCAGGGCCAAACAGGGCTAAGCCTCGCCCTTGACCTCCCGACGCAACTGGGGCTCGATTCGGATGACCCGCTGGCCAAGGACGATGTCGGCAAGCTGGGGGTTGCCATCGACACCCTGAGGGACATGGAGGAGATGTTCGATGGCATTCCCCTGGACAAGATCAGTACCTCATTCACGATCAACTCAACGGCGAGCATAATTCTGGCCATGTACGTCGCAACCGCCGAAAAGCAGGGCGTCGATCCGAGCAGGCTGCGGGGAACGATTCAGAACGATATTATCAAGGAGTATATAGCCCGGGGAACATATATTTTTCCTTCGAAGCCTTCCATCCGGTTAATCGGAGATACCATCGAGTACTGCATTAACCACATTCCCAGCTTTAATTCGGTGAGCGTCTCGGGAACCCATATCTGCGAATGCGGGGCCACCCCAGCTCAGGGCGTGGCCTATCCCTTCTTGACGGGGATTGCCTACCTCCAGGAGGTCCTCGAACGGGGCTACGACATTAATGATATCGCACCACTTCTCTCCTTTCACCTGATCGCCGGTGGTGTTCAGTTCAACTTCTTCCAGGAAATTGCCAAATTGCGGGCTGCCCGCCGGTTGTGGGCAAAGATCCTGAAGGAGCGCTTTCACAGCAAGAGCGACAAGGCGATGCGACTGAAGTTCTCCACCGGGGGGATGGGCGGAGGCATGACGGAACAACAACCACTGAACAACATTGCACGGATCGCCTTCTATGCCCTCGCGGCATCCCTCGCCGGATCCCAATCCATGAATCTTCCCTGTTTTGACGAAGCCTATGCCATCCCCACGGACGAGGCCATTCGGACCTCCTTACGGATTCAACAGATCATCGCCCACGAGATCGGGATACCCGACGTCGTTGATCCCCTTGCAGGCTCATACTACGTGGAGTCCCTGACCGATTTCTTCGAAAAGGAGACCGCAGCAGAGATGGAGCGAGTCGAATCCCTCGGCGGCATCCTCCGCTGCGTGGAAGACGGGACGATTCAAAAGCAGCTGGCGGATCAGGCCTACCAGGTCCAGAAGAAGTTCGAGTCCGGCGAGCTGATCAAGGTGGGGGTGAATCGATTCCAGATTGACGAGGAAGAACGCGAACTGGAGATTTTTGAGGTGGATCCCGAAACGCGCACAAGACAGATCGGACGGCTCAATCATATTAAGGACGAACGGGATAAGAGGAAAGTGGAGGGGGCACTGGATGCCCTCAAGAAAGCCGCGGTCGAAAGGAAGAACCTCATGCCCTCCATCCTCGATTCAGTCAGAGCTTACGCCACGGTGGGTGAAATCGTGGGACATCTCAAGGAGATCTATGGAGAGGCAACTCAGATAAGCGTGTTTTGAGGGGGCGCCTGATGTCATCGAGAAGGCCTATCAGAGTTTTAATCGCGAAACCCGGTTTGGACGGGCATGATAAGGGGGCCAAGATCGTTGCCAGAGGATTGAGGGAAGCCGGAATGGAGGTGATCTATACGGGGATAAGGCAGACCGTCAATTCCATTGTGAGGACCGCGATTCAGGAGAGCATCGACGTAATCGGGCTGAGCATCTTGTCGGGCACCCATCTGTCCATTTGCAAGGAATTGATGGACAAAATGGCGCAGGAGGACATTCGGGACAAGATCGCTTTGGTAGGGGGGATTATTCCCAAAAAGGATGTGAATCGCCTGAAGGAGATGGGGGTCAGGGAGGTGTTCAGGCCCACCTCTACCGTTGAAGAAATTGCTCATTGTATCCAAAGCGAAGTCAAAAAGAACTGAGAAGCACACGGAAAGGGATGGAAATTGAGCCATAAAGACAAGATCAAGCTCTTGAGGGAGAGGAGAGAAGAGGCCAAATTGGGGGGAGGCCTCAAGAGGATCGAGAAGCAGCATAGCAGCGGGAAACTCACCGCCCGCGAGAGATTGGACCTATTGCTGGATCCCAGGAGTTTCGTTGAGCTCGGTATGTTCATTACCCCTCAGCCGACCTCCTTCGGCGAAATGGAGGACAAATTCTACGGCGACGGCGTGGTAACGGGATCGGGGTTGATCGACGGCAGGAGGGTATACGTATTTGCACAGGACTTTACGGTAATGGGGGGTTCGCTGGGGGAAAACCACGCTAAGAAGATCTGCCTGGTGATGGACAAGGCAATTCAGACAGCGAGCCCGATCATAGGGTTGATGGACTCCGGCGGCGCACGAATTCAGGAGGGCTTGGGCCACTACGGGTCCATTTTTTACCGCAATACGCTGGCGGCAGGCGTAGTCCCCCAGATTTCCGTAATTCTGGGTCCATGTGCTGGAGGCGCTGTCTGTTCTCCCGCCCTGTGCGATTTTGTGTTTATGGTTGAGGGAACCAGCCGGATGCATGTCACCGGGCCCCAGGTGATCAAAGTGCTGACAGGAGAAGAGGTTACCTCAGAAGAGCTCGGTGGGGCAGCGGTTCATTTTGTCCAGAGTGGTGTTGCCCATTTTGTGTCGAAGACGGAAAATGATTGTCTGGGCTTGGTCAAAGATCTTTTGAGCTATCTCCCTTCCAACAACCGGGAACCTCCTCCCCGCGCATCCATCGACGATCCTATCGGACGAATGGAAAAAGACCTGGAGAATCTCATTCCCGAGGATTCCCAAAAACCCTTTGATATGAAAGCATTGATCCGATTGGTAGTCGACCATGGGGTCTTTCTTGAAGTCCAGGAAGGATATGCCCGGAATATTATTATCGGCTTTTCGCGGCTCAATGGCCACACCGTTGGGATTGTCGCCAATCAACCCCTCGTTCTTGCCGGTTGTCTCGATATCAATTCCTCGGACAAGGCTGCCCGATTTATCCGATTCTGCGACGCCTTTGGGATTCCCATTGTCAGTTTCGTGGACTGTCCCGGGTACCTGCCCGGAACCCAGCAGGAATACGGGGGGATCATTCGCCACGCAGCTAAACTGCTCTATGCCTATTGTGAGGCCACAGTCCCTCGTATCTCGGTGGCTATTCGGAAAATCTACGGTGGGGCTATATCGGGCATGTCGGTCAGCAAGCTCGTGGGTACCGACCTGACGGCGGGCTTCCCCTCGGCGGAGATTGCCATAATGCAACCCGAAGGGGCTGCGAATATCATCTTCAAAGAAGAGATCGAAAAGGCGGAAAATCCCGAGGCGATGAGGGAGGAGAAAGTGAGGCAATACCGAGAGCAATTTGCAAACCCATATGTGGCAGCTGAAAAGGGGTGGATAGATGTCATTATTGAGCCCAGGGAGATACGGCCGTTTCTGATTACCTCTCTCGAACGGCTCAGGGGAAAACAGGAGGGAAAGCCCGAGAGGAAGCACGGAACAATTCCCCTCTGATTCTTCTGAAGGCCGATTTCAGAGGGAAGAAGGAGTAGCCATGCTGGAGAAACTCGACCACATAGGGATCGCGGTGAAAGACCTCGATCAGGCAATGATGCTCTACCGGGAGGCCTTTGGGATTGAACCCGACCTCGTTTACGAATCCTCATATACCAAGGCAAAGATCGCGTTTTTCCCTATTGGTGATGTTCGTGTTGAATTGATCCAGCCGGTTGACCCCGAGAGCGTGGTGGGAAAGTTCTTGGAGAAGAGAGGCGAGGGCATTCACCACATTTCCTATAGCGTAAAGGATGTTGACGGGAGCCTTGCCGAGCTGGAAAAGAGGGGAGTCCAGCTCATCGATAAGAAATCCAGAAAAGTAAGGGAAAATGAGAGGGTGGCCTTTTTACACCCCAAGAGCACCAATGGGGTTCTGGTTGAATTGATCCAAGAAGAATAGCTTTTAACGAAAGCGCGGATGAATTCGCGGAAAAGGAGGCGTTGATTCAAGGGAATTATAGTTTGTTACCCGCACATCCGGCATAGAGCACGTAAAGGTCTAAAACTTTAGGATTTACATGAGAAGAGCCCTTTAATTTCTTCGATTTTAAGGGCTTTTTAATCAATAAAAGTGGCTGCCAATGAGATGGTGAATCACGGTCTGGTAGGCGCCTTGACAGCCATTCCATACCTGTTTTAGTTTTTAATAAAACCCAATTGGCAATGGGATCCCTTTCTAAAGCCGCCATTTACCTATGTTCGCGGCGAGCTTGAAAGACCAAGCTCGGTCCTACTACTTGGGGCGGACCCGTAGAAAAAGGATGGTTGCGGTGATTATTGAAAGGACACTAATATGAGCATACTGACCATGAGGGAACCGGGGAAAAAGGTATTGGCCACCGGGGCTGAGGCCTTTGCCAGAGGAGGACTCGAGGCAGGGATCGGTTTCTTCGCCACCTATCCCGGCACTCCGGCCTCCGGGGTCGGGGACAGCCTTGCGGAAGTCCACACGGAACTCGAGGGCTTTTATTTCGAGTACAGCATGAATGAGAAAATCGCCACGGAAGGGGCAATTGGTGCCGCATGGGGCGGAGTTCGTTCCATGGTGGCCATGAAGCTCGCCGGTTTCAACGTGGCTACGGATACCCTCTTCACCGTCGCCAGGGGAGAGGTGAAGGGGTTGGTTATCATTCACGGCTCGGATCCGGGGCAGCAGAGCTCGGGCACCGAGCAAGATAACCGCTTCTATGGTCCCTTCATGCATTACCCCGTTCTCCAGCCGAGCAGCGTGCAGGAGGCAAAGGACTTCGTCCTCAAGGCCTTCGAGCTGTCGGAGAGATTCATCGTTCCGTTTGTCATCGATGCCCCCAGCGCGCTTCTCCATGGCTCAGGGGAGCTCGAGCTAGGCGCTCTGCCGAAGACCTTTCCGGAAGCAGGGGAGCTACAGCCCCATTTCGTAAAGACGCCTCACGATATCAATCTGGGAAGGCCTGGCAGGCACAAGGTGTTGCTCACGAGGGAGGCGGAGGTTAGGGACTATATTGCGAACAATGAACTGAACAGGGTGGTGGAGGGTGATGGCGACTGGGGGATCATTACCTGCGGCATGGCCTTCGGCTATACGATGGAAGCCCTAAACATCCTGGGCCTTGAGAATGTGCCCGTCCTGAAGCTCGGTATGGTCTATCCCCTTTCACCGGAATGCATTGGCACGTTCATGAAGGGCCTCAAGAGGGTCGTGATTATCGAGGAGGCGGAGGGCTTTCTGGAGGGACAAATTAAGGCGATGGCTTACGATCTGGGATTGAACATTCCCCTCGTGGGCAAGACATGGTTTTCTCCCGTGGGGATGATGTCCCCGTCCAGGGTCGCCATTGAGCTGAGCAAGGGTCTGGGGATGCCTCTTCCCGAGCAGTTCAAGCATCTTCCCCCTGAATTCATCCAAGATACTGAGCGGCTGGCAGGATCGCTCGCTTTTCCAAGTGGCGGGAGCATTCCCATGCCCCTTTTCGAAGCCCCCCGGAGGGTGCGGACATTCTGCGTGGGATGTCCTCATCGTGCCGTTGCCTATGGCATCAAGAAGGCCACCAAGGGAAAGCACGTTATCGGCACGGATATCGGCTGCTACGCCATGATGGAAGGTCCTCCCTTTCATCTTGGAGACTTTAAGATCTGCATGGGTGGTGGTATTGGAGCTACTCAGGGCTTGAGCCGAAAAGTCCATGATACGCCGGTGATAGCCTTCATAGGTGACTCCACCCTTTTCCATGCAGGGCTGCCGTCGGTCTTGAATGCCGCCTACTATGATGCAAATGTCCTGCTCATCGTCCTGGACAACAGGTGGACGGCCATGACCGGCCACCAGCCCACCCCGAGTACCCAGGAATCGCCCGCCGGCGAATCCATGAGGCACATCGATATCGCCAAACTCCTCAGGGGGTTAGGGGTCAAATGGGTGAAGGAGGTGAACCCCTTCAAGCCGGACAAAGTGGAGGCCCTGGTGAAACAGGCCCTGAGGAAGCCCGGGTTCAAGGCGATTGTGACCAAGGGTGAGTGCACCTTGCAGAAGGAGAGGAGAAAGAGACTTCTGGGAATTGAGCCGGAGGTCACCTACGTAATTGACAGCGAGAAATGCAAGATGTGTGATATCTGCTTCGCCGACTTTGGTTGTCCCACCATCGTGCTTCGTCAAGCGGAGGATGGTTCCGACATATATCAAATAGATCCGGGGTTGTGCACTCAATGCGGCGCCTGTACCAGTGTGTGTCCCTTTGGTGCCATCGTAGCCAGGGAAGGCCGGAGGGCAACGGCATGAGACACTTCAATATCATCATCTGCGGAGTTGGCGGCACCGGCGTGATAGGCCTCGGCGAATTGCTTAGAAAGGCGTCCGCGCTCGAGGGCAACAGGGTGCTTGGAACCGAGTCACGAGGGTCCGGCCAACGAGGCGGGCCGGCGACTGCCTCTGTGAGATTTACAACTCTCGATAACGACGAAGAGTACAACGATCGCGCAACCCTCTGGGCCGGCTCAGTTGGGGCTGGTGGCGCTGATCTCATGATTGCCACCGAGGCCGCTGAGGCGCTTCGAAATGCACACTACCTATCGGAAAATTCAAGGGTCATACTCAATACCTTTGCCCTCAAGCCCACGCAGACGAGACAAGAGATTAAGGCAAAGAGCGTGAAGTATCCCACCATTGATGAAGTCGTCGCCATGCTCCACCAGATCACTCCCCACGTGTATGTATTTAACGCGAGCGAGATGAGCATGAAAAAGTTCGGCACCTACCGCAACACAAATCCCGTCCTCGTAGGTGTGGCCCTCGCCCGGGGCCTGCTACCCTTGAAAAAGGACACTTTAGAAAGCTTGTTGAAGGGCGCTGCCAAAGATGCCGTGGAGTTTGGTTATCAAAGCGCCAGCGGTTCCGAGTCCGAGCAGGAGTCTCAGTAGACCGGGCTAGAAAAGCCTCTGTGCCTCCCTCCTCAACTCCGATCGAAAATCGGGATGGGCTATGGCTATGAGCTCTTGAGCTCGCCCTCGACGAGACTTACCGAGAAGGTTGGCGACACCGTATTCAGTTACGACATAATCGGCAAATGTCCACGGTAGACTTACAACAGTCCCAGGCTCAAAAGTGGACACGATGCGTGAGATAGTGCCTTTTGAGGCGGTGGACCGGAGGACCGATATGGAAGCTCCCCCCTTGGACAAAAGGGCGCCAATGCCGAAATCGACCTGGCCTCCTGCCCCCCCAAACATCCTCGTTGCTACGGAATCAGCTGCAATCTGACCGGCAAGGTCGATTGCGAGGATACCGTTGATGGCCACCATTCGGTCATTAGAAGCTATTACGCGGATGTCATTAACATAAGAGCTATTTCGGACCTCGAGAGCTGGATTACCATCGATGAAGGCGATATCCTCTTCACCCTCAACCCACCTGAAGCCCGAACTGACGCACTTCCCCGGATGGAGGTTTTTCCGTTTCCCCGTGACAATCCCACGCCTGACGAGATCCAAGAGGCCTGGGCCGATAATGGGGGAATGGATGCCGAGGTCACTTCTTTCATCAAAAGTTCCCAGGCCGGGAAGAGAAGCGGTCAACCCCGGCCCGAGTTCAAGGGTGTCGCCATCACGAACTATGGTAGAAACGTATTGCGCTATCTTCATATCGAGATCATCATGCTCCTGTTGCGGTTCTCGGATGGGGGCTGGGATGTGCTCGACAAAGTAATCGATCTCCGACACATGGATATAGTTGTCCCCGGGCGTTCGAACGCTCATAGCATTACTGCGGCTCACCTCAGCGAGGATCTTCTTGGCTCTGCTCGTATAGTCCTTCTTATGGGAGAGGTATAAGCCGAAACTGCAAAAGCCGTCCTTATCGGGAGGGGAGACCACAATCATTACGACGTCCACGTCCTGAACCTTTCGGCGAACATCACCTTCCGCCTTAAAACGAAGACCGTAGAGAAAGGGGATGAGATCCAGCCCTTTTTCATTCATGAATTTGGCACCAAAACTCGCGGGCTGGGTATCCAAAATGACGTTAAAAGCACCGCCCACGTCGCCACCAAGCCAACCGAGGTCGAATCGGGGCATACGAAGCAGTACGGTGATATCTCTGAGCTCGTCCCTCCTGTTCATGAGAGCTGTGGAGAGGGCTTGAGTCTCAGTGGCCACAGGGATAACCACCGTGTCCCCCGATTCTATAATAGTAACAGCTTTCTCCGGCGACACACATCTCCGCTCATATTCGTCTTGCCATCTCACCATTGGGCCCCTCCTCGCGTCCCTGGAACAGTTGGGTGCCAGCTCTGCCGCCGATCCCACCGGCTAAGATATGAGTAAAGAGTCCCGGCTGTCAAGGAGAGAGCAGCCTCCAAAAGGCGATATCCGACACGCATCCTCCCGGGACAGGAGACCGAAGTAGTCGGCATCTCGGCCTTTGGACAAGTACTTCGATGTGAATTCGGCTCCCGTATTGATCATTTGCGATTCGGAGTGGTAGAGTTAGGACAACTAGCCACCCCTTTGAGGGTTTGCCGGAGGAATAGTGAAATCTAGGCATCGTAATACGATTCTTCTCATGTCCTGGCTGATGTACGGCTTGTTCTATCTGAATCGGGTAAATATCGCCCCCGTCATCCCCCTCATGAGAGAAGACCTGGGACTCTCGTATACCCAGATCGGTTGGATCACCGCCGCGTTCTACGGGCTCTATACGTGTGCCCAACTACCCGCCGGATACCTGGGGGATCGCCTGGGGCCAAGAAGGATAATAACCGTCGGAGGACTCGGATCCTCGTTCTCTAACCTGGTTTTCTCCCAATTGGGGAGCCTCCCCCTTTTGGTGGGCCTCCAGGGCCTCAATGGAGTTGGGCAAGGTGGGGGGTGGTCCCCTTCCGTCAAACTCCTGGTGAATTGGTTCCCAAGGGAAAAGCTGGGGACGACCCTTGGCATTTACACTACCTGCGTATCCGTATTTACCATCATCGCCTATATGCTCTCAGGATATCTGGGAAAGCATTTTGGCTGGCGGCTTTCATTCGTCGCTCCAGGACTGATCCTGGCGATCTTTTGCTCCGTCTACTGGAGGCTCGTCCACGACGCTCCTGGTGGAATGAACCACAGGGATTTCGGCAAGCCGGAATCCTCTCGAACCATACGCGGCGACTTCTCTTTGCTTATTCGACACAGGCAGCTATGGATCACCTTTATCTCCTTTTTCTGCCTCCTCTATATCCAGTTTGGGGGAATAATCTGGTATCCCACGTACTTCCAGAAGACCTTTGGAATTGATGTCTTGCAAGCTGGAACCCTGGTCTCGGTCTTCCCTCTGGTGGGACTCGTAGCGAGACCACTGGGGGGAATCATCTCGGATCGGCTTTTTCACGGGAGAAGGAAACCAGTGATCCTCTCGGGGATGGCAGTGATGACCGTGTGTCTCTTTCTCCTATCTGTTGCCAGGGAGTTGTGGTCCGCGGTGTTGCTGCTGGCCTCAGTTGGCTTCTGTTTCCAGTTCTTCAACTTCCTCTTCTTTACCCTTCCCAGCGTCATGCTGCCACTGAATTTGGTCGGTACCGGCAGCGGCTTCCTGGATACCGGAGGACACCTGGGCAGCCTTTTGGCCATGTTCCTTTCCGGGTGGTTTATCGACTATTTTGGTTCTTGCAGGCCTATCATCATGGCATTCTGGGTTATGAGCGTAATTGGATTTTTGGCTGCCCTGTTAATAAGGGAGGAAAGGCGATTTCCGCAGGTTCCCGGTGAGTAAGAGGTCAGCTTCTGGGTCCCCGTGTTGATTTTGCTCTTGGACAAATGACGTAGCAGGGTTTATTGATTATGTGCAAAATCCCCATGCTGGTTTCGGGCAACAGCCCGCCAAATCCTCACCCGCTGCTGAGAAAATGAGATTTCACCATTGAAAACGTTTCACCCTCTCTGTTAATCTCTGCCAGGAGAATAAGGGCCCTCATTCTCTCCAATACGGAAGGTTCCATGGGAAAGACCATTGCGGAGAAGATCCTCGGGTGCCATGCCGGTCATGAGGTGAAGGCGGGGGATTTCGTCCTGGCAAATGTGGATGTGATGATGGGTAACGATGGGTCGCTCCCCTTGGTCTTCGAGGCCTCACGAAAAATCGGGGAATTTACGGTTCGGTCTCCCAAGAGGAACGTTTTGGTGCTGGACCATTACTGCCCGAGCCCCAGCAGGGAGGTTTCGCAGCTTCAAGACGAGATTCGAAATTTCGCCGAAAAACTCGGTTGCGTTCTCTACGATTGTGGGGAGGGAATCTGCCATCGGCTGCTCCCGGAGGGTGGGCATATGCTCCCCGGCATGCTCGTGGTGGGAGCCGATTCCCATACCGTCACTTATGGGGCCTTGAACCTCTTCGCCACCGGGGTAGGCTCGACGGACCTGGCCGTTGCCATGAACTGGGGCATGCTCTGGTTTCGGGTGCCCGAAACGATTCGTACTCACGTTGACGGGACCCTTCCCCCGGGGGTCTATGCCAAGGATGTTGCCCTCCATATTGTCGGCTCTGTGGGTTCCAGCGGAGCAGCGTCCCGAGCCATCGAATTTGGGGGAAGCGCCATCGATGCGATGGATATGGAGGGTCGTTTCACCCTTTGCAACATGATGGTGGAGATGGGCGCCGAAACAGCCATCATGCCCTTTGACGAAATGACCCACCGCTGGCTTAAACGCCTAAAGATCGAAGAGGATTACGAGCCCGTAACGCCCGATGATGATGCGGAAGCTGAAAGCGAAATCACCTATGACATCTCCCGACTGGAACCCCAGATCGCCTTTCCCCATGAGGTTGATAACGTCCGATCCGTATCTGATGCGCGGGGAATCCGTATCGGCATGGCATTTCTCGGTACCTGCACCAACGGTGGCCCTGAGGATCTCAAGATTGCTGCCCGGATCCTGAAGAAGGGCAGGGTGCATCCCCGGGTGCAGTTCATCGTCTCACCCGCGAGCAGGAGGGTGGTCGAGGAGGTCCTCGCGGATGGTTCTTATCAGATCCTCGTCGAGAGGGGCGCGATGATCAACATCCCGGGGTGCGGCCCCTGTGTGGGCGCCCATGGGGGAGTGCCCGGCGACAACATCAATGTGCTTTCCACGGCTAACAGGAATTTCCTGGGGCGCATGGGAAATCGGGAAGCGAGCATTTATCTCTCTTCGCCCGCGACCCTTGCAGCCTCTGCTCTCACCGGGGAGATCACTGATCCCCGGGAGTTTTTGGCATAATCGGAGGGGGCACCGTGGGAGTTGCCCATAAGTTCGGGGATAACATCAATACGGATTACATCATTGCATCGAAGAGGAAACGGGACACGGTAGATCCGAAGAAGCTTGCCCGATACCTCATGGAGGATATTCGTCCGGGGTTCGGCCCTGGGGTCATGGAGGGCGATTTTCTCGTTGCGGGCAGCAACTTCGGATGCGGATCGGCAATGGAGATTGCCCCCCTGGTGGTGATGGCCGCGGGGGTCAGAGTCATTATTGCCAAGTCTTATGCGCGATCCTTCTATAGAAACGCCGTCAATTTGGGCCTCCTGGTTCTTGAGGCGGACACCGATCCCATTGACGATGGGGACAACTTAGATCTCGATCAGTCTGGTCTCATCCATAATCTCACCAAAGGAGAGGAGATCCAAACGCGGCCGTTTCCATCTTTAATCAAGGAGATCCTTGAAGCTGGGGGAATCATTCCTTATATGGAGCAGAAATTTGCAAAGGCCTCCCCATAATCCTATCAGCCCACTTTCGATGGGGAAGGCAAATCGAATGCGGGGGTCAAAACATGGCTTTAGACGCTGATGACCACAGTGAATTCCTTCCGTATGGCACGGGGGAAATAAGGGTCCAAATTCCGAACAAAAACTACCTATCGAGCATTACCCCAAGATTTCAGCCGGGCGTGGAGGACGAGACCGGTGAAATCACAAGGGCTTTACAGCATCCAATTGGGGCTCCTCCTTTGAGGGAAATAGCGCAGAGGGGAATGAAAGTCGTCATCGTCGTCAATGACGTGACGCGGCCTACCCCAACCTACAAGCTCTTACCTCCTCTCCTTCAAGAGCTGGGGACCAGCGGAATTCCCGACGGGGATATCCTCGTTCTCGTGGCCACGGGAACTCACAGGGACACAAGACCCGATGAATTTGAGAACCTTCTCGGAAAAGAGACTCTGAGCAGGTTCCGGGTCATCAACCACCACTGCCAGGAAGATGAAATGATGGTCGATCTCGGAAAAACCTCCCAGGGGGTCCCCGTTGTCATCAATCGCCTCTTCTATGAAGCGGATCTGAAGATCCTCACCGGGTCCATCGAACCCCACCAGTCGGCTGGTTATTCGGGGGGAAGGAAGAGCCTGCTTCCCGGTTTGGCCAGCCTCGAGGCATTGAGGCTCCACCACGGGTATGGGATGCGCTCTCCGGAACCCGCCATGGGCTGGATGGAGAGGAACCCCTTCCACCTTTCCGCGGTGGAAGCGGCCAAGAAGGCAGGGACCGATTTCATCTTGAACGTGGTTCAGAACCACAAAAAGGAGATCACCCGTGCGGTTGCGGGCGATGTGGAAAAGGCATGGCTGGTCGGCGTTCAGGCCAGCAGGGAGGTCTTCGAGGTTGAGGCCCCCGGGGATGTGGACATCGTTATCGCCAGCCCTGGGGGTCATCCCCGGGACCTCAACCTCTACCAGAGCCAGAAATCAATGGCAGCTGCCGAGCTGGTGGTAAAGAGAGGAGGAACGATTATCCTCCCGGCGGCCTGCCCTGATGGTATTGGCTCGGATGGATTCTACGAATGGATGGATGCCGCTTCTTGTCCCGAGGATGTCATTGAACGGTTCATAAGGGAAGGGTATTCCATCGGGACATCCAAGGCCTGGCTGTATTCCCGCTGTCTGATCAAGGCCGAGCTGATCGTGGTATCGGATTCCCTCGATGAGCAGACACTGGACGCCATGTTCACTAAGAAGGCCTCGAGTGTGGAGGAGGCCATCGAAATGGCCCTGCAAAAGCAGGGAAAGGATGCCAAGATCCTGGTGCTGAGAAACGCTGCTGACCTCGTCCCCAAGAGAACGGTTTGAGTCTTAGCCGCACCCTATCTTAACAACCATGGGCGAAGATTTTGTGCACTTCTGCGTGAGGCGCTTACCGGTAGATGCGGATATGTAACGGGCCAAGGATTAGTTAACGACGGTCCGGAAGCAATGCAAGGACTATGTGCTTCCGGGTAGGGCCAGTGGTTACCCAGCCAGCCCCCCCACAGATCCGGACGTGAGCAATTTACTCATCCGGTTCCTCG
>CAYFXP010000477.1:0-2329 GCA_964346935.1 uncultured Syntrophobacterales bacterium | reverse complement strand
AGCCCTGCTCTTGCCCAGTACATCGCTATTCACAACGGAACCAGGGAGCTTCCTCTCGAGGACGGAGCGGACGCTTTCCGCCGCACGCCTTTTCAGCTCCGATTTTGACTCCTCGGAATAGAAACCGATATGGGGAGTAAGAATGACATTGTCCCTCTTCATGAGCGGATTTTTCCTATCGGGAGGTTCCTTCTCCAGCACGTCGAGAGCAGCCCCGCTGATCCACCCCCTTTCCAACGCCTCGATGAGGGCAGCTTCATCTACCACGGGCCCTCTGGATAGATTTATCACCAAGGGCCTTCGCTCCATTCTGTGGAACTGATCCCTCCCAAAAAGGTGGTAGCTCGATTCCGCCAAGGGACAGTGAATCGAAATAAAATCCGATTCAGCAAGGAGCCTCTCGAAGGAAACCAGTTGTATCCCCTCGACCTCGGTGAGATAGGGATCGTAGCCGATCACCCTCAAGCCGAAGGCAGATACTCTTCTGGCCACGCCTTGACCAATCCTTCCACAGCCCACAATCCCGTATGTCATACCTCGCAAACGGTGAATGGGAATAGCAACGCGAAAATCCCAGGTTCCTGATCGAATGGATTGGTCCAGCAAGATGACCTTTCGGACCCAGGCGAGAAAGATGGCCAGGGTGTGCTCGGAAACCTCGTCCATGCAATAGTCCGGCACGTTGGCAATGATGACCCCTAACTCGGTGGCAGCGGCCAGATCAATTCCGTCAACCCCCACGCCATACCGGCAAACGACCTTGCACCGAGGTAGCCCTTCAAACACCCTCTTGGTGAGGTGGGCGTATTGACTGAGGAGGCCGTCGACATCATGACACCGAGCTACGATCTCATCCTCATTGGATAATTGCGCCAGTTCGAGATCGGCCCCGAAGTCACCGAAGACAGCCCGTTCCTCGTCGAAGGATCCATGGTCGCAGTCTGTGATGAAGACCTTCGGACGTTCCGATGCCAAAGAGTTTCCTCCGTTCAAAGGGGGCCTTGATAAAGGATAGGCCAATCAGACCAAGAATATTTTTCTCCAATTATCCTTGCCTGAAAGGCGAATGTCAATATCCCCGGTAACAAGGAGCATTCAGTTATTGTTTCCATTAACAATCCATCAATTCCAGTGGGGGCTGATATTCGGCAATTGCATTTCTCGCGAACAATGAGTCTGGTTATGGGGTTCCCCTTTTTCCCCGGTTTACCATTGCTAGAGAGCTTTGGCTATGGCTATGACACGCCTAGTCCCTAAATAGGTTGCCAGTATGCATTATGGTCTGCTATAGTCTTACGGAAAACCCGTTATTGTAGCTGCATTTTTGTTCGTTAAAGCAAAGGGGGGATTGCTATGACATTTGAAGGCCGTGTTGCCCTGGTTACGGGCGCAGGGCGGGGAATCGGTAAAGCCATAGCCCTTGCTTTCGGGCGGGAAAAGGCCCATGTAATTGTTAACGATGTATGTCCAAAAGATGAATTAAAAAAGGTGGCCGATGAAATCTCTGCCCTAGGGGTCCAAAGCATAGCCTCACAGGCCGATGTGAGCGGACCCGCCCAAGTCCAAGAGATGATCGCTCAAATAGAAAGAACCCTTCAAAGCCTTGATATTTTGGTGAATAACGCCGGAATCATTCGAAGGGGAACGATAGAGACCGTCACAGAAGAGGATTGGGACGAGGTCATACGAGTCAATCTGAAGGGAACGTTCAACTGCTGCAAGGCCGTCGTTCCCATCATGAAGCGCCAGAGAATGGGGAAAATCATTAATGTTTCATCGGTCGCGGGGAAAACGGGTGATATAACATCCGCTCCGGGTTATGGACCGTCAAAGGCCGCTATTGATTCATTAACCAAGACAATGGCACGGGAACTGGCCCAGTATCGAATCAATGTCAATGCCGTCGCACCTCATGCCATTGAGACTGAAATGAGTGCCCAGTGGTCAGAGGAAAAACGTACATCCATCATCGAGGCCATTCCCCTGAAGCGACTCGGCACACCCGAAGATGTGGCCCACGCCGTCCTCTTTCTCGCATCGGATAAGGCCAGCTTTATCACCGGGGAGATCCTCGATGTGAACGGCGGCTTTCTTATGGATTGACCGATGCAGACCTCCCGCACATGGGCTATTCTCTGCTCGGCTGATTTTACTAAAAGTGATGCACATGGTAGTCGTTGTTGCCGGCAATTTCAACAAGCTTTTATAAGCGGAGTTTCCGGAATTTTTTTCAGGGGGATACTGTTGTTTCTGAGCGTAATCTACTGGAAAAGTGGGGTACCCATCGAGGGTGAGCAGGGAGGGGAAAGCCGGCCCTTTAGAGGCCGGA
>CAYFXP010000476.1:0-4231 GCA_964346935.1 uncultured Syntrophobacterales bacterium | reverse complement strand
GGCTCTTGAGCCACACCCCGAAGTTACCCTGTCCCTTGTCCGGGTGGTGGCCGTTAAAGAGGGTGTCGCCGGTGATGAGCACACCCGCATCGGGAACCAAGACCCCCAGGTGTTCCGCCAAGTGGCCCGGCAGCGGGAAAAACCATATCTCGGCACCGCCCAGGCGGAGGGTCAGTTCGCCCTCGAATACCACGTCGGGCGGCGTAACCCGGGCTTCCAACATCTCCCTTACGTCATCCGGGTTTTCCCAGGTCCAGGTTTCGATCCATGCTTTCACCACGGCGGGGTCGTGTTTGGCCATGTTCTCATATATGGCACGGGTGCCTATAACGAGGGCATCCTCGCCGAAAAGGTCGCTGCCGAGAATGTGGTCGCTATGAGGATGGGTGAAGGAAATGAAGCGCACAGGTCTATGCCCTGCTGCAAGGAGAGCGTCGTTCATCGCCGCGGCCTGGCGGGAAACCAACGGGGTATCCACAATCAGGGTTCCCTTCCCCGTGGCGATGATGCCCACATTGCATCCCGGCGAAATCAACTCGACATATACCGGTCCATTTACGTGGTCCATCTTTCTCCCTCCTTACCGTTGCATACTGGGCCGACTGGCTGAGAACTCGAATGGTAATAACATGGTCCAGAAATCAAAAGGGATCAAGTCTTTTTTGCCTTTTCGTAGGGATATTTTCATACGCTGACTCCGTGGAAGCATTTGATTCAGTACCTCATGGTATGTTGGCCGCATTCCCTTTCGCTTCCCGAAAATAATTTTAGACCATTCTAAAGCTCGCTTCACTGCAAATCCAAAAACTCGCCCTTTGGGCTCAAACATTGTCTTTGCGGCCGTTTCGCTTCACTAAGAATGGTTAGCCAAAATTCTTTAATTTCGCTCCAGGGAACCCGGTCAACAGCCTGTTCCGATATACATTTAAAGCCGAGAAATTCCAGTGGGTTAGGACGACCATTCATTGCGAGCACTTCTTGACAACGGACAAACCGATCATTATTCTCTTATGCAGTTAGCCTGTTCTCCTTTCTTTTTCTCTCAGTGAAGGAACCGAGCTCAAGGGCTTCATGGTTTCCGAAAATCCATTCTCGGTCCAAAGGCTTAGCCGAAAGAAACGGCATAGATAAGCTCTGGAGGAAATCTATTTGAAGGAATCCCGAAGGGCACTCAACGAAGAAAGCAGACCCTGGGGAGGGTTCTTGGTCCTCGAAGATCTCCCAACCCATAAGGTTAAGCGGATCTGGGTTCATCCCGGGCAACGGTTGAGCTACCAGAAGCATTTGAGGCGACTCGAGCACTGGGTTATCCTTGAAGGGAGGGCTCGGGTCACCCTCGACGGGGAGGAGATGCAGCTCGGCGAGGGGGAATCGGTGGACATCCCCGTCGAAGCAGCACACCGCATCGAAAACATCGGGGAGGCTCAACTCACCTTCGTCGAGGTTCAGCTGGGGGATTATTTCGGGGAGGACGACATCGTCAGGCTGGAAGATGACTACGGTCGGGTACCGAAGGGATAATCCCTCTCCATGGGAGACCTGTGCGGAACCGTATGCCTGAGGCACAATTCCAGTGGAGGAAAAAGCGCTGGATACCCTGCCCGTCTCCCAAGGGCCTTCCCGGGTTGTTCCTGTTCGAGGGAAAAGCTTGGAAGACCGATTTGTCATAGGAATAAACTACTGGCCCAGGGAGAAGGCAATGGCCTGGTGGAGGGAATTCGAGACCTCCGTGGTGGAAAGGGATTTTTCCCTGCTGGCTGATTACGGGTTCGATGTCGTCCGCATATTTCTCCTCTGGGAAGACTTTCAGCCAGGGATGAGGGAGGTATCGGTGCCATCTCTGGATCACTTGGTCCAGGTGGCGGAGGTGGCTATTAATTGTAAGCTTCAGATATTGCCAACGTTTTTCACGGGTCACATCAGCGGGGTCAATTGGCTACCCCCATGGATGCTGGAAAGAGGCACGGGGGACGAAAGATTTCCCGTTTTCTCCCAGGGCAACGTTCAAAAGGCCAGTATCCGCAATTTCTATAGCGAGAGGGATATATGGAAAGCGCAAAGGCTCTTGATCAGGGAGGTTACCAATGCCCTTCAGAGCCACCCGGCCATTTGGGGGTGGGATTTGGGAAATGAGCCCTCAAACATGTTATGTCCCCCGTCAAAGGATATGGCAAGCGCCTGGCTGGAGGAGATGGTGACAGAGCTGAAACGCCAGGATGAGAATCTACCGGTAACCTTGGGGCTCCATCAGGTGGATTTAGAGGAGGACCGGGTCTTGGGTCCCGATGGGGTCGCCCTTTTTTGTGACCTGGTGTCGATGCACATCTTTCCAGGACATGCACAATGGTCCGATGGTCCTCTTGATGAAAAGGTTCCTCTTTTTCTGGGGTTGATGACCCGATGGCTTGCGGACAGGGATATCATCGTTGGGGAATTAGGGCTTCCAACGGATTCTCCTCTGGGAGTGCTTTCGGATTCCGATCGCGAGGTCCTCGGGGAGCTTCCGCTGGTCTCGGAAGAGGAGGGAGCCCAGTACTTGCATGATGCCCTCGAACTTCTTCGAGGGCACGGTTTTCCGGGGGCCATGGTCCGGTCCTTTTCGGATTATGATTCGTCCCTCTGGTCGCAGCCACCATTTGATCGGAGAGTTCATGAGCGCTTTTTCGGTCTCTTCCGCTGGGATGGATTGCCAAAACGCGCGGCGAATGTGATTCGGCAATTGCCAAGGGAGAGGGAGGACTTCAGCGCTCCTTTGAACTGGATCGACCTGGATAGCCCGGAGTTCTGGAGCTCTCCCCGAGAGCACCTTGCGCGTTTATACGGACGCTTCAAGAAGATGGGATAATAGTCTGATTGGGGAATAAGGAGTCGAGGTAAGGGAATGGATGTGGAGGAGTCGGAACTGGAGGCCTTGTTGAGGGAACAGATAGAACGGCGGAGTTATGCGGCTGCCGTAGCATTGGCCCAGCAGCTGGGAAAGCCCGCCGAGAGTATTAAGGAGCTTCAAAGGGCAGCCATAAAGCAGTATATGACGGAATATCGAAACGCCCCGGGGGCAATGGCCCTCGTCCAAGAATTTCAATTCACGGCTGATGAACTTGGTCAACTATTGGAGACCATCCTTGAAGAGGCGAGGGGAGGTAGGGAAAAGAGGCCTCCATGGGCCAGGAAACGTTACGACGCCAAGGTCATGAAGTATCTGGATGTGGAGGAATGGATCTCCCAGTACGGGGCAAACCTTAAGCGAGCGGCAAGCCCCTAAGGCCCACCAAAAGAGCTACTTACTAAACCGATCTGATCTCCTGGCGCATAAATACTGCATAGGAAAAGCCGAAGCACACCAGGGCTATGGCGACAAGGGATGTGATGTAGGGCCATACCACGAGGATGCTCTGGCTCAGGGGAAGGGGATTTTGAAACCGGGTCGAAAGAAACCTCTCCATGGGGCCCATCAGAACGAGCGAACGGGTGGTCTTTCGCATGGGATCGATGATTGTGGCCGTTGCGTCGTTATAGAGTCCCATGGGTGAACACAACCTCGTTCCCTCTTGAATCCGGGTATTGCGGACGACGGTCTCGGAATCTGCACCGGCCTGGGGGACGGGCGCAAAGGCATTGGCGACGGTGATGGGGCCGAGTATGGTGAAAAAGAAGAAGAATACCCAGATGGCTATCGATGCCAGGGCTGAGGTGGCGATGCTCCGGAAGACGATGGACGATAGCATCGCTATTCCCAACCAGAAGGAGATGTAGATGATACTGATGACCAGGTAGACGATGATTCGCCAGACCTCCTCGATGCCGGGGACAACGCCTAAAACCCGCAGCCCAAGCCCTGATATGACCAGGACGATGGAGACGAGCATAATAGCAATGGTTGTTATGCCGGCGAGGAATTTGCCGTTTATAATGGAGTCCCGGTAGATGGGCTGGGAGGCCAGTTTGGACATCGTCCCGGTGCTCTTTTCCCGGTTGATGGAGTCGAAGCCTAGTACGATACCGATGAGGGGAAAGAGAAAAGCCACGAACCAATCAAGAGACAACTGTCCTCTTGTGAAGAGCATGAGAAAGACGAACTTCGGCTTGGTGACCCCCTCCAGTTCCTGCCTCAGGTCGATGCCCGTCATGTAGGTGGAGATGAGGCTCACCATGGCGATGAGGGCGAAGAGGATGACAAACCGGTAGCTGCTGAAATGATCCGCCAGCTCCTTCTTGAATACCACCAGGAGAC
>CAYFXP010000475.1:0-6563 GCA_964346935.1 uncultured Syntrophobacterales bacterium | reverse complement strand
ATCCGAGCATCTCACGGTTTGTTGCCTCCCCGTGCCCCGGATATGCTCGTCGTCCGAAACGGGCAATTGACGACAGGGGACTTTCACCCCATTAGACTTGCAGCCTTGTCGGCTGCTCCATTCGCATTCGCGCTGTTACCAGGTCCAAGTTCTCAATGAGTCCTATGGGGTATTTCCCCAGGAAATGGCTATCCACAGGCCCAACGATAAAACGGGATCCCTCAGCATTGAGGTCCTACTCTTGATCCTTCAATACCTTGTCCAGGCCAAAGAACTCTCCCTTGCTGGAAAATGGATAACGGAGAAGGAGCTGAAAAACGGCGGGATGTTCTACCGGGGGGTCCATTCGCTCGATATGTTTAAGAATCCACTTGAGGAGAAATTTGGCCGACGACCCGACGATTTCCTGAAAGCGGGACTATCCATAGGAGGGGCCGAAGTCGATTACGGTGATGTGGGGCTGAGATTCCAGGCACTACCTCGGATTCCGGTTCTCTTCATCTTATGGGCGGAAGACGATGAATTTGCAGCCAGGGTGAATATCCTCTTCGACCCCACCATTGAACATCACCTCGCCCTGGATACCATCTGGGGCCTCGTGAGGGTGATCACCTTCAAGCTCCTGGAATACTAAAGCAGGCAAAGAAACAATCGAGACCAGAGTCAACTATGGCTATACTAGCAGGTGACAACCTGGCCAAGATTGATACTATCCCCTTCGAAATATGCTATTCTCCTACGAGATTTGATGAAGAAAGTGCTTAACCATGAAGTATTGAAACCATCTATCAAAATTCATCGTTTGGTATGAATGTATATCCTTTGATGCACGCCCGTGTAATACGAGCTTACTGAAGATACGGGACGTACTGGCATCTTTTCAACTTCTCTTCTTGCATATGGGGGATGAGGAGCTAAGATAAGGCAAAGGAGGTTGATCGAGATGTCATCAAGGCCTCATATCTATTGGAATCCCATCCTTGAGACGCTCCCCAGGGAAAAGATTCAAGCCCTCCAGCTGAAGAAGTTCAGGCGCATGGTGAAGTGGGCCTATGACAACTCCCCTTTTTACCGCAGATTCTATCAGCAGGAAGGGCTGGAACCAGGGGAGATTAAGAATTTTGAGGATATCTACAAGGTTCCCAAGATCGAGAAGGGGATGATGAGAGATGTTCAGCAGCGCGAGCCCTTTCCCTATGGGGATATATTGACCGTCCCCTTGCAGCAGGTAACCGCCTTCAGACAGACCAGCGGAACCACGGGCATGCCTGTCTATCAGGCCGATACGTGGCAGGACTGGGAGTGGTGGTCGGAGTGCTGGTGTTATATCCTCTATGCCCAGGGCTACCGGGACACGGATAGAGTCTTCATACCCTTCGGCTACAACATCTTTGTCGCCTTTTGGGCCGGGCACTATGCGGCAGAGAAACTCGGCTGTGAGGTGGTCCCCGGCGGGATCCTGGACACCCGGGCAAGGATCCTCAAGATGCAGGAACTTAAGTGTAACGCCTTTATGGCCACCCCTACGTATGTCTTAGGGATGGCGGATGCGGCCAGGAATAAGCTGGGGCTCGATCCAACAAAAGACCTCTCAGTCCAAAAGATAACCTGCGCCGGGGAACCAGGGGCCAGCATCCCCACAACCAAGAGAAGGATGGAGGAGGCCTGGGGTGCCAAGGTATATGACCATATCGGGGCCACGGAGATCGGTGCTTGGAGTTATGAGTGCACGGAGCAACCAGGGGGGCTGCACGTGAACGACGCCTTCTTCTTGGTGGAGATCGAGGATCTGGAGACGGGGGAGCCCATCAACGAGCCTGGCAAGGAAGGAACAATGATCATCACCGCCCTGGATCGCGTTGCCAAACCATGCATCAGGTTCGACTCCAAGGACGTGATCCGCTGGGCTGATCATCAGTGCGATTGTGGTAGGACCTTTCGCCTTATCGATGGGGGGGTGGTGGGCCGCGCTGATGATATCACCAAGGTGAAGGGGGTTCTTTTGGCACCCACGGCCATTGAGGAAGTGGTTAGGAGTTTCCCCGAGCTGGGAGATGAGTACGAGGTGATCTTGAGCAAAAGGGGTGATGTGGATGACATCCTCTTAAAGGTCGAGATCTTCCCTGGCAGAGAGGGGAAACAGGAGTCCATCGTCTCCCGCTTGAAGGATCAATTGCGGGTGAGGACCAACCTCGGCTACCGGATTGAGATCCATCCCTACGGTTCCTTGCCAAGGTACGAGGTGAAGGCCAAGAGGTTCAAGGATCTGAGGAAAAAGGGAGGGTGATATGGAGGCCCGCAAGATTGAGGAAATGGAAGAAAAGATTCAGCAACTGCGCGAAATAGCTGAGCAGTTGTGGGAGATGTCAGGGGGAATCCAGGCTGTGGAGAGGACCCTGGATCGTATCTTGGCGAATATAAGGATGCTGGAACTCAACATCAGCGATGTGAAGGAATTGGTCTGAGAGGCGAAAAAGGTTGGAGGTTGGAAGCAAGAAAAATGCCAAGTGGCTCATGGCCGGAGTTTCCTCAATTTTCTCGAGAACAGCATTGTTTGTGGCCGGAATTTAGATACATGGGAATTCGGAAAAGGAGCTCTGAGCGCGAATTATATTTTTCGACAACTACTCCAGGCCACGAGCGGGGAAAAACCCAGTTCTGGGTTAAAGGCAACCTGAACGCTTGAATCGTCGAAAAAATATGTTTGAGTGGCGAGGAGCGACTTTTCCGGATGACTCGGATCACTTCGGAAGCCCTGAAGCGAAGGGGCAAGGGGTTTTTTCACAAGAACATCTCTTGAGCAGGGAAGAGCGAGTTTCGTGGAGCCCTCATACGATCAGCTTGACAAAAATGAAAAATGGATTAATTATGCCGTAGGAAACTGTATTCACAAAACGCGCAACTCCTAGGAGAGAGTAGAAAGTTGTGTTTCCCTCTGTTGTATTTGAGGAATTTAACCTCGCTTCCTTCCTTCTCGACCGCCACCTAGTCGAAGGCCGCTCTGGTAAAATCGCCGTTTACTACGAGCACGAAACTATTACCTATGCCGAGTTGGCCGAGGCCGCTAACCGTGTTGGCAATGTCCTGCTCGATTTGGGCCTGGAGCTGGAAAACAGGGTTATGATCTGCCTCCCGGATTGCCCTCAATTCCTGGCGACCTACTTTGGTGTCATGAAAATCGGCGCCGTACCCGTACCGGTCAGCACCATGGCGGTGCAACAGGACTACCTTTATTACCTAAATGATAGCCGGGCGAAGGCACTCATCGTACACCAGGATCTGGCTCCCAATATGAGACAAATGCGCTCCAAGCTGCGTTACCTGAAGCATTTTATCGTCATTGGAGAAGCCGAAGCAGGGGAATTAGACTACAATTCCCTGCTTAACGGTGCTTCTTCAAAACTGGCCGCTGCCCCGACTTCAAGAGATGACATGGCCTTTTGGAATTATAGTTCTGGGACTACCGGGAAACCCAAAGGCGTCGTCCATTTGCACCACGACATGATGTACTTTATGCCCCCTCACTGTGAGGTCGTCTCTATGGGGGAGGACGATATCGTCTTCTCAACTTCCAAGCTATACTTCTCGTATGGAAGAAATAATTCCCTTGAAGCCCCCTTTCTCTGTGGTGCGGCAGTAATCCTTTACCCAGGACGTCCTGAACCGGAAAAGATCTTTGATGTGATTGAGCAGTACCATCCAACTCTGTTTTACAGCGTTCCCAGCTCCTATGTCGCCATCCTAACCTATTTGGACGAAAGCGGCCGCAGGTGTGATTTATCTTCCGTTCGCCATTGTATATCCGCCGGCGAACCCTTACCCAAGGTGTTATTCCAGCGCTGGCGAGAGAGATTTGGCCTCGAGATACTCGACACGCTCGGATCGACGGATGTGGGTGCCGAGTATCTCTCCAATAAACCGGGCTCAATCAAGCCGGGCAGCAGCGGGGTGCTTCTCCCTGGTTTTGATGCCAGATTAGTTGATGACGAAGGGCGTGACGTTGGACAGGATGAGATTGGTACTCTCTGGATAAAGAGCGAAGGAACGGCGGCATACTATTGGAACAAGCACAACAAGACCAGGGAAAGTTTCCACGGTGAGTGGTTTAACACCGGCGACAAATTTTACAGGGATTCAAGCGGTTTCTATTGGTACGTGGGGAGAGCCGATGATATCTTCAAAGCAGGGGGCATGTGGGTATCGCCCCTCGAGGTTGAGGGGGTTTTGCTGGAGCACACGGCGGTTAACCACTGTGCGGTGATCGGTGCGCCGGATACGGCGGGCTTGGAGAAGCCTATGGCCTTTGTGGTTCTGAACGAAGGTTACAGCCCTTCGCAAGGGCTTGAGCAAGAGCTACGCAATTTCGTTCGCGGTAAGATCGCCCACTACAAATGTCCCCGGTGGTTTCGTTTTATCGATGACCTGCCCCGCACGGCGAGCGGAAAGGTTCAAAGGTATAAACTGAGGGAAGTGCTCGGGAAATAGCTGTAGGTGGGGGAAGACCTGTGAGACTACCGAAATTTGAGTACGTGGAACCGAGGAGCATTAAGGAGGCCTCTTCCATATTGTCCGACGATCCGAAGGCCAAAATACTCGCAGGGGGGACGGATCTCTTGGTGAACATGAAGCATAGGGTTGAGGTGCCCTCCGTTGTGGTGAATATCAAAAGGATCCCTGAATTGGATTATATAGAACAGAAGAACGGCACCATAAGAATTGGTGCACTAACCTCTCTTAAACGTATATACGGAAACCCCCTTATAAAAGAGAAGCTACCCGCCCTTACCTTAGCTGCTTCCTCCGTGGGTTCGTATCATCATCAGATCATGGGTACCCTTGGAGGGAACATATGTCAGCAAAATCGATGTAAGTTCTTCAATCAATCCACATGGTGGCGAAGTTCCAGGCAGCCCTGCTTCAAAGTCGGCGGAGAGGTCTGCCACGTAGTAAACAAGAAGGGGATATGTTATTCGAGTTATTCAGGTGACGTGGCTCCCGCCCTTCTGGTATTGAATGCCAAGGTCAGGTTGGAAGGCAACACGGGTGCTAGAGAGACTTTTCTAGAGGACCTCTTCTCTGGAGATGGAAAGGCTCCCCTTCATCTAAAAGGGGGAGAAATCCTCACTCAAGTCATCATTCCAGAGGAGGCAGGGAGCGGATTTACCACGTATAGGAAATGTGCAAATCGTGAAAGCATCGATTTTCCCATAGTCGGAATGGGTCTGAGGGCATCAATGGAGAACAAAGAAGTCAGAGTTTCTTTTACCGCTGTTGATCGGAGGCCCGTGAGGGCGAAAGGCGTCGAGAGTTTTCTCAAGGGGAAAGCCCTGAGTGAGGAGGTCCTAGAAGAAGTGGTTGGTCTCGCCTCTAAAGAGGGGACCCCGGTAAAGACGTCCATATACTCACCCTCGTACAAGAGGAAGATAATGGGGCTATTACTGAAAAGCGCGTTGCAAGAGGCTATGAGGAGAGTAAGGGGATGAAGCATGGCATACAGTTGAGGGTAAACGGGGATACCTACGAGGTTCTTGTGTCCTCCAATCAGACCCTTCTCGAGGTGTTGAGGGATAAATTGGGGCTGATGGGCACCAAGAGGGGATGCGATTTGGGAGCATGTGGAGCCTGTACGGTGCTCATCGATGGGGAGGGGTATCTCTCCTGCATAACCCTCGCTCTGGATGCTGTTGGCAAGGAGATAACGACCATAGAAGGTTTGAGCCAAGAGGGAGACCTCCATCCCCTCCAAAGGGCCTTTGTGGAGAATGGGGCAATTCAGTGCGGGTTCTGTACCCCGGGCATGATCTTAACTGCCAAGGCACTATTAGATGAAGAAGAACGGTCCACAGAAGAAAGCATAAGGAAAAAGATGGCTGGCAACCTCTGTCGTTGCACCGGCTACAAGAAAATCGTCGAAGCAGTGCTGAGCGTTGCCAAGCAGACTGAGATGGAGGACTAGATGGAAAGGGAACTGGATGTTGTAGGCACCAGAATGCCCATGGTGGATGCAGCAGCCAAGGTCACGGGTGCTGCCCAGTTTACCGATGATTTGATTCTCCCGGGGATGCTCTATGGAAAGATTCTGAGGAGCCCCTTGCCACATGCGAGGATTCTCCATATTGACACTTCGAAGGCCGAGAGCCTCGCCGGCGTAAAGGGTGTGATGACGGGGCAGGATATCCCCGATCGGAAATATGGAATTGTACCGAAGGCAAAAGATGAGTACGCCCTGGCCAAGGAAAAGGCGCGGTTTATGGGCGACGAAGTGGCTGCAGTCTGTGCCATTGATCCCGAGATAGCGGAGGAGGCCTTGGAACTCATAAGGGTGGACTACGAAGAGCTCCCTGCTGTATTTGATCCTAAGGAGGCAATCGAGAAAGGGGCGCCCTTAGTCCATGATGATGTACCGGGGAACATTTCCGCATCCATCAGGAAGGAATTCGGGGATGTGGAAGGGGGACTTGAAGAAAGCGATTTTATCTTTGAAGATAGCTTCTATTCTCAGCCCGTAAACCATGCTCCCCTTGAACCCCATGCGGCGCTTGCTGAGTATGATCCTCTAAAGG
>CAYFXP010000474.1:0-1634 GCA_964346935.1 uncultured Syntrophobacterales bacterium | reverse complement strand
TAACGGTAGGAATCCTGGCTGCCCCTTGTATTGGTCCCTTTATCATTGGGCTCCTGTCCTACGTTGGGCAGAGGGGAAACCCAATTCTGGGGTTTTGGATCTTTTTCGTCTTGGCCCTGGGCCTGGGAACCCCGTTCCTCTTCCTGGGTACCTTGGCGGGAAGCCTCAGCAGGCTCCCCCGTTCCGGCGAATGGATGGTCTGGGTAAGGAAGATCTTCGGGTTCGTTCTGCTCGGGATGGCCGTCTATTTCGTACGCTACCTCATCTCCAATCAGGTCTATTGGCTTCTCCAGGCTTCCATTGTAGGAGCGGGTTCGATTTACCTGGGATGGGTCGAGGGATCGGGCAAAGGCTTGAGGGGTTTCCGTGGTATCAAATGGGCCACGGGCATTACCGGCTTACTCCTCTCCTCCTATCTCATCTTTGCGCCCGGCCACCTCTTCTTTCATCGAGAGGCCATTCAATGGCTCGATTATGATGAGAAGCTGGTCCAAAGAGGCCTCACCGAGGCCAAACCCGTCATCATCGATTTCACGGCAGACTGGTGTGTTCCCTGTCGAGAAATGGAGCACCGGACCTTCTCATCGCCCCCGGTAATCGCCAAGGCAAGACAATTCGTCACGGTGCGGGTGGACCTCACCCACTCAACCAAACCTGAAAATCGATCTCTCATGGAGAGGTACCGTATCAAGGGCGTCCCAACGGTCATTTTCCTCGACCGAAAGGGCGAAGAGATTGAGAGCCTGCGTTTCTATGAGGTGATTAAGCCCGAGGAATTCATACAAAAGATGGAGAGAGCCCTGGAGGTTCATTAGGTCTGCTATCCGGGAAACGCCCGGATCAGATTTCTCAAAGCATAAGAAACACAAGTAAAGAGGGAGATACACCATGTCCCGAAACGTAAGCCCAAAGCTTATCGCGGTTTTGCTTCTCCTCACGCTCGTGCCCTTTTCGGGCGGGATGGCTCATTCCCAGGGAAAATCGGACCAGGAGATCACCCAGCAGATCCAGGAATACAGGGAGAGGAGGGACCGCTTTTTCAAGGACCATCCCCGATCGCCTTTGGATGATTCGCAGCTACGTAATTTCAAGGGGTTAACGTACTATCCCATCGACCTGAAGTATCGTTTCGAGGGAAAGATCGAACGATACAAGTACCACATCATGAACCCCGAGTACTACGCCAATTTCCTGACCAACAAGGGGGTCAAGAAGCGGTACATCCGGTACGGAAAGTTCCGATTTCAACTCAGCGGGAAAGAATTGGTTATGCACCTCTATAAATCCCCGGGAAGCGACCACCTCTTCATCCCCTTTCGGGATAAGACCAATGGAAATGGGACCTATGAGGGAGGCCGCTACCTCGATGCGGAGGTCATCATGCCGGGATACAGAACGGTCATCGACTTCAATATGGCCTACAACCCCTCCTGCGTCTATAACGAGAGGTACATCTGCATCATCCCCCCCGATGAGAACAATTTCAATGTGGTGATTGAAGCCGGGGAGAAGATGTTCGAATAGCCCCGAATCTCCCCCCTTGAAAAAGGGAATGGCATCTGTTACTTTACGGTTTAGGCGGAATTTGTGAATTATTTATCAAAAACCGGGGCGTCAGCGATGGAACAACGATT
>CAYFXP010000473.1:0-3941 GCA_964346935.1 uncultured Syntrophobacterales bacterium | reverse complement strand
AATGCGGGAATCCCAACGCCTCGGGCTTCGCTTGGCACGAATCGAATTGCGGTAGAAACATGCACCAGATCAGGACTGACGGAAAATCTATAGTTCAGTTAGCAGGGGCCGCACACCTTGCTCCGGTGTGCGTTATACGCGGAAGAATCAAAAAGGTTTCTCAATAAAATCGTACACTTAAATTTTTGATTCTTAGGAGCAATAAATCAAATCAATTTAGTAGGTCATAGGCCACCTGGCGTCCATCCTACTTCAGCCCCGCCTTTCTGAGTGAGTCAATAAACCTTTTTTTGATTTCTTCATCTCTTTATACAAATACTTTTTCGAAATGTGTCAGAGAAAATTTTGGAACGACTCTGTACACCTCTGAAACCAATGCCCGCGCCTCGTCTGCACGACCCATTGCTTCATATGTGGCACGCAACTATAAATATGCAGAAAGATTATCCCGCTCACGTTGTATAGCTTTGTGTGACGCTAAAAGGGCTTCCTCATATTGTCCTACTTGGCGATAACATGCTCCCAACTGTTGATAGTACCATGTCTGCGGAAACGGATTCAGGCGTATCGCCTTTTTCAGGATGGGAATTGCCCTCTCCCCCATACTGGCAAATTGCATCGCCGTCCCCAGCCAGGCATAGGCATCAGCCGAATTCGGGGCCACCGCCACCGCCCGCTTCCCTTCCATGATTCCTCTGTCAAAATCCCGCTTTATATGCATAGGAGGCTCAAGAGACCGTAAGCATCAGCGAGATCATCGTCCAGTGCAATGGCCTTCTGATCGAGTTCCCAGGCTTTTGTTATTGAATCTTTGGGCGATTTCGTCATACCGAGCCAGATATCCATATAATGAGTCTTGGCCAGGAGCCAGTAGGCCATGGCATAGTTGGGATCTAGGGTAACGGCCTCTTCTGCAAGCTGCCTGGCGATCACATTCCCTTCTTTGTTGAAGCGATGAGCATGCTTTCTCCCCTGGGAGATCTTGATGTACGCGTCCATATTCTGGGTACATTTTCGATGGATGCGAGTCTGGTCACCCTCGGTGAGCTCACCTGCATGGCCTCCAGAATGTTGAAGCTGATATCGTCCTGAAGGGCAAAGAGGTCTCCAAACGGGCGGTCATAATGCTCCGCCCAGACCTGCTGGCCAGTCACGGCATCGGCAAGCTGGGCAGTAATCCGTACTCGATCGCCAGCCTTCTGAATACTCCCCCGGAGGACATGCCTCACGCCAAGCTCTCGGCCTATCTGCTGCACCTTTACCGCTTTTCCCTTATATTCAAAAACTGATTCACGGGCGATAACAAAGAGCCGAGGAATCTTGGAAAGAGTCGTAATAATGTCCTCGGTGATGCCATCGCTCAGCTACTCGTATTCTTTGTCCTTACTCATGTCAACAAAGGGCAAGACGGCAAGGGAGGGCTTGTCGGGCAGCGGAAACGCCACCTTTTCGACCGAAACGGGCTCAATCCTCGGTGTACGCAAATAGAAGTTCCATACAAGTCCTCCAGCCAATACAACCAACGCCAAGATCCCTGCCGCAACAGTTCTCCAGCCCCATTTTCTCGGCTTCGGCTCTTCCTCCCCAATAACCTTCCCAACAGCTTCTGGCTCCATCAAGACTCGATACACTCGCACAGGCTCGGGGATGTTCTTGACAGTTTGCTTTCCAACGTACTGGTAACCCACCGACAGCTTGTTCTTGACATGGTCAAAAGCAGTGCCCATATGCAAATGCCTCCTCCTTCAGCGAGCCCCTCGAGACGTGCTGCTATATTCACGCCGTCGCCATAGATCCGGTCTTCCTCCTCGATCACATCGCCGAGATTTACTCCAATCCGAAAATGCATTCTTCGGTCCTCAGGGAGCCCAGCATTCTTGGTTTTAAGTGCCTGTTGGATCTCTACCGCACACTTGACCGCATCCACCACACTCGAAAACTCAGCGAGAAGATTGTCCCCCGGGGTATCTACCACCCTGCCACGATGCTCCTGGATGAGCGCAGACATTGCCTCGCGGTAAGCTTTTAACGTATCAACAGTTGCCACCTCATCCTCTCTCATGAGGCGACTGTAACCCTTAACATCTGCACTGAGGATAGCGGGGAGCTTGCGCTTAACATGCTCTGTGGTCATGGAATCCCCTCTTCAATGCTTTGGAAGCGAAAGAACAGATTCCCTTTCTTCCACAAATTCACCTTGACAGGGCGAGATGTCCTTGTTATGGAAATTACCCGTTACCCTATGCCCTCGTTCAAAGCCGGCCGTTCTCTCCAGTTAAAATCATTATGCAGGAGGCTACGTTGGGTAGGAGCAGAAAGACCAAGGGGTTTAAGCTCGGGATCGATATCGGCGGGACGTTCACCGACGTCGTCATGCTCGACGAGTCTTCACCCGAGGAGGGGAAGAGAGCTCGATGCCCCCGAGGATGGGCGGGAGAGAGGTGATATGGAAAAGCCGAAGGCCCTCATTATGACCAAAAAATTTGCGGAAGTCTCCCGGGAACCCATCGAGAAGCTCGAGGAAGCCGGTTTCATCGTGGACGAACGGAGCTATGAGACGGTGACATCCATTACGGAGGAGGAGTTCTGTGAATTGATCAAAGGATTTGACGTACTCGTTGTAACGGGCATGTTCCCCGTTCCTCGCAGGGTGATCGAGGCCGCTGATCGTTTAAAGATGATCGCGATCCGCAGTGCTGGCTTTGATGGAACAGACCTCGAGGCTGCTCGGGGAAAGAGGGTTCTGGTCACCTACAACCCAGGAGCTAATGCGGATTCCGTTGCGGACATGACCGTTGGACTGATGCTTGCCGTTCTCAAGAAGATCGCTAAACTGGATCGCAAGATCAGAAGCGGCGGTTGGGAACGTGAAGGGACGCTCGATATGTACGGGAAGGTTGTTGGAATTATCGGGATCGGCCGAATTGGCAAGACCGTGGCGAAAAGAGTGCAGGGATTTGACATGACTATCATTGCCAATGACATCGTTGAATACCCGGAATTCCTCGAAAGATATAAAATTGAATCGGTGAGCAAAGGGGAACTCCTGGAGCGCGCGGACGTCGTGACGATCCATACCCCGCTGGATGCTTCGACCCGCGGCATGATTAGTGAGGAGCGCTTACGTCTGATGAAGCGAAACGCCATTCTCGTCAATACGGCCAGAGGGCCCATCGTTGATCCAATGGCCCTCTACAAGGCCTTGAAGGAAGGCTGGATCGCCGGCGCGGGGCTTGACGTCCACATGACGGAGCCGCCGACCTTCCGCCCATTGGTGGAGTTGGAAAACGTCGTTTCGACCTGCCACGTGGCAGGACTGAGCGAGGGTGCGTCCTACAACATGGCCATGCAAACGGTCGAGAAGATCATCTCCTACTTCAGGGGTGAAATGCCCGAATCCGTCCTGACACCAGGCGTTGAATTCCCGGGAAGACCGATGCTTTAGGCCGTTCGCGAGGAGAACGGAAAAATCAATGGAGTGACGAAAGGGAGATGGAGGATCAAGTTGAAGGAGATTGGAAAACCGGGATTTCGTTACAGGACGGACTTTGAACGGCCTCAACCGAGTGTCGCCAAGGCATTCAGAGAGCTGATGGATCAAACAGGTTGTCTCACGGGCAATGTTGGCGATTGTCTCGTTCGGGCCGCGGTCATGAGCTCCCGAATCAAAGGGCTTTCTCCAGGGATGAAGGTTGTCGGCCCCGCATTGACCGTAAAGGTTCCCCCGGCGGACAACCTCATGATCCATAAAGCCCTGACCTTGGTAAAGCCCGGAGATGTCATCGTCGTTGATGGAGGAGGGGATCACTCGTGGGCCTTACTGGGCTTTCTCATGGTGCGGACGGCTATGAAGCTCCACGTTGCGGGAATGGTGGTGGACGGCGCTGTTCGGGATGCCGCGGAGATAAGGAGGATGGGATTTCGCCTTTTCGCAGCGGGGG
>CAYFXP010000472.1:0-4374 GCA_964346935.1 uncultured Syntrophobacterales bacterium | reverse complement strand
GAAACGGCTTTGAGGCAAAGAACGTGTGCTTCCCTTGCAACGTGGAAAAAATACTTGACAAGGGGAGAAGATTGACCTTTAACAAATATGCATAGATAAGGAGGACAAGCATGCGACGGTTTTTGATGGTTGGGATTGTTATCTCGTTGGTGGTAATTGCTCTTACACTTCCTCAACCTGCTGATGCGGCCAAGAAACCAATCGTTGTCGGGTTCCCGATGTGGCTATCAGGTGGTGGGGGTCTGTTCGGCCAACCTTCTGCCAAGGGAGCTGAGATGCTCGTGAAGGAGATCAATGATAAGGGAGGAGTCCTGGGTCGACCTCTGAAACTCATAGTACGCGATTGCAAGGGAACTCCGGAGGAGGCAACCCGCGTGGCCAAAGAACTCATCCTGAAAGACAACGTAGACTTCTTGGTCGGTGGACTGAGTGCTGCCCAGGGTTTGGCGATTTCTGAGGTTTCCAAGCAGGAGAAGGTCCTCTACATTGCGCCCATCTCCAAGAGCACGAGGATGTGTGAGCCTCCCAGGCTTCACCCCTATGTGTTCCGAGCGGCGGCGAATACCAATACCGAGGGTCGGAGCGCGGCAGTGTTTATGGCCAAGCATCCCTGGAAACGAATCGCGACCATAGGCCCGGATTACGAGTACGGCCAGATGATTACCAAGGCTTTTGTGGCCTGGATAAAAAAGCTCAAGCCAGAGGTGGAAATCGTCCACCAGGGCTGGCCGAAATTGGGAGAAACGGACTATACTCCCTTCATCGCTCCCTGTCTTGCAGCCAAGCCTGATGCGTGTTTCATATCCCTCTGGGGAGGGCACTTCGTTACGTTTGCCAAACAGGCGAAACCCTATGGGTTCTTTGAGAAGGTCAAGGTGGTGGCTGCCGGTGAGGGCGGCTCTCCAGAAACTGCAATGGCTCTAAAGGACGAACTCCCGCTGGGGATTACCACAAATGCCTATGATGTATTCTACTATCCCGACACACCCGAACACAACGCCTATAATGAGCGGCTGAAGAAGTTTACCGGCCAAGAGTATCCCCCGAGCTGGGCCATTACCGGTTACGTTGCCATGCAGTTCCTGGTCGAGGGGATCGAGAAGGCCGGCACCACCGACACCAAGAAGGTGATCAAGGCCATGGAAGGACTAACGATTCAGACTCCCATCGGAAAGCAGACCATGCGGGCCAAAGATCACCAGGCTACCAGGGGCCAGGTCTGGGGAACCACGACCAAAGTCCCGGAATATCCCTTCCCAATCATGCGGCCAGTGGAATATATTCCCGCCGAGAACCTGATGGATTAATTCCGGGAAGAGAATTCTGAAGTCTCCTGCCCGCTTCTCTCCGGGGGAAGCGGGCAGGTTGAATTTAGCCTCTTAGGTCATCCGAAAGACAAGAGCCACGGGTGGTCTCCGAAGTTTCGAGGTTTTGCGAGAATGAGCCTTCCCGACCCTTCTTTTCTCCTCATCCAGTCCCTAAACGGCCTCACCTACGCGATGTTCCTGTTCCTCATCGCCTCCGGCCTCTCGCTGATCTTCGGGGTTCTGGGCATCCTGAATTTCGCCCACGGATCCTTTTATATGCTGGGGGCTTACCTCACCCATCAGTTCGTTTCCCTTTTCGTCGACGCCCCGGGGCAGTTCTGGTGGGCGGTAATTCTGGGGTCTCTGACCGTAGCCGCTCTTGGAGTGGTCATCGAACGGTTTTTTCTCCGTCACCTTTACATCCGCGAAGAGCTGAATCAACTCCTCTTTACCTACGCACTGATTCTCATTCTCAGCGACATTGCCAGGATCATCTGGGGAACCGATCAGTTTTCCGTCTCTCGACCGGCCATCCTCAAAGGGGCGGTGGAGATCCTGGGGCAGTATTTCCCCAAATACAACATCGTCATCATCCTCCTCGGTCCCTGTATCGCCTTTCTCTTTTGGTTCATTCTGCTCCACACTCGCTGGGGAAGGATGATTCGGGCGGCTGCCCTGGACCGGGAGGTGCTGGGTTCCCTCGGGGTAAACGTGAGCCGGCTATTTACGGTTGTGTTTTTCATTGGCGCGTGGATGGCAGGCCTTGGAGGGGGATTGGTTTCACCCGTCTCCGCCATTGTTCCAGGGATGGATGTGATGGTCATTGTTAATGCCTTCATTGTGGTGGTGATCGGAGGGCTGGGGAGCTTTTGGGGGACGCTGCTGGGATCGCTCATCGTAGGCCAGGTCTATGCCCTTGGTATTTTGATTTTTCCCAGATTTTCCCTGGTCTTTATTTACATCCTGATGGCCTTTGTTCTAATCGTTCGCCCGTGGGCTCTCTTGGGAAGGCCTTTACAACGGTAAGGAGACATGTCCAGGCACCGCTGGTTTTTGATCTTGATACTCGTGCTCATTGCCCTTATTCCCCTTTCAGGGTCGCGTTATTACGTTTTCTTGGGCACCGATATTCTTATTTTCGGGCTTTTTGCCGTGAGCCTCAACCTGTTATTGGGTTATACGGGGCTCGTGTCTTTCGGTCAGGCAGCCTATTTCGGGATCGGGGCGTACTCATGCGCCCTCCTCATGAAGAGGGCGTCCCTCGTTTTTCCTCTCGCCTTTGTCACAGCTGGCGCCTTTGGGGCGATCGCTGCGCTGATCATCGGTTTTTTCTGCGTCCGCCTCACCAAGATCTATTTCGCCATGCTAACCCTCGCCTTCTCTCAGATTGTCTGGGCCATCGCCTGCAAATGGAATGCCCTCACTGGAGGTGACACTGGCTTCATCGGGATTCCCTTCCCGCAGTACCTGGATTCAAGGACGCGATTTTACTACTTCACCTTTCTCATAGTGGTCCTTTGCCTGTGCATTATCCACAAAGTGGTCAATTCTCCGTTCGGTCGGATACTCACGACGATTCGGGAAAACCCCGAGCGAACGGTATTTATCGGGATAAACGTCAAGCTTTTCCAGCTCATTGCCTTTATTATGTCTGGATTTTTCTCGGCCATTGCCGGGGCGCTGTTCGGAGTTTTTAACCACAGCGTTTTCCCGGACACCCTCTTCTGGCCGGCATCAGCAGAGGTGCTTATCATGGCCATCCTGGGGGGAATGTACAGCTTCTTCGGCCCCGTAGTCGGGGCAGCAGTCTTGCTCTATTTGAGGATGCAAGTTGCCACATACACCCAATATTGGCCCCTTATTCTGGGAACGGTCCTGGCAGTGCTCCTTTTCTTCTTTCCGGGGGGAATTGTGGGGTTTGTCCAAACTCGACTTGCGGTTTTGAGAGGGAACCGATGATTCTGACCGTGGAAAACGTGAAGAAATCGTTCGATGGATTTGTAGCCGTAAACAAGGTGAGTTTCTCGGTTGAGAAAGGGGAACTCTGCTCCATCATCGGTCCCAATGGTGCGGGAAAAACCACCCTTTTCAACCTGATCACCGGTCACCTCCCCGTAGACGAGGGGAAGGTTATTTTCAATGGAATCGAAACAACCCACATGCACGCCTACGAAATATGCCGGTTAGGGATGGGACGTTCCTTTCAGAGGACTAATATCTTCCCTCGCCTGACGGTTTTTGAGAATATTCAGGCTGCCCTCCTGGCCCATCGAGGGAAAAGCCTCGATTTTTTCACAACGGTGGAACCTCTCTTCAACGAGGAGAGCGAGGCGATTCTTGAGAGGGTAGGATTGCAGGATCATCGTGACGTCATGAGCGGTTCCCTCGCCTATGGATTTCAGAAACAGCTTGAGTTGGGAATCGTCTTGGCCGGCGAACCGGCCATGCTTCTCTTGGATGAGCCGACATCGGGGATGTCAGCCAAAGAGACGAATTCCACCATTGAGCTCATCGGGCGGATTGCCCGTGAAAAAGGGTTCACCCTTCTGTTTACGGAACACGATATGGCGGTGGTCTTCTCGATTTCGGAGAGGATCCTGGTACTGCACCAGGGCCAGCTGATTGCCGAGGGACCGCCGGAGGAAGTTCGGGCAAACCCCGATGTTAAGAAGGTATACCTCGGAGAGGCCCGATGATCTTAGAGGTGAACAACATCTACACTTCATACGGATTGAGCCAGATTTTGTTCGGGATCTCCCTTAAGATTAATGAGGGAGAGATCGTTTGCCTTTTGGGGAGGAATGGGGTGGGAAAAACCACCACGTTACGGTCTATTATGGGCTTGACCCCTCCTCACGCCGGGTCCATCAAGTGGAAAGGTAAGGAAATTACCGCAAAGCCCTCCTACCAGATCGCCAACCTGGGGATTGGTTTCGTTCCGGAGGATCGACGGATTTTCTCTGACCTGACGGTTTGGGAGAATCTGGATGTGGCCATTAAATTTTCAGGGAAAAAGGGGCGGAACTGGACGATGGAGAGGGTGTTTGAGCTCTTCCCGGCACTTGAG
>CAYFXP010000471.1:0-7627 GCA_964346935.1 uncultured Syntrophobacterales bacterium | reverse complement strand
ATCTCCTCCAATCCCTTCACGTGCGGTACCCTTCTCTCGGACTCCTTCCCGATCTCAGTTGCCGTCCTGAGGGCACCCTCTGCCATGAGGTCGCCGAAACCCCTTCGGTCGGTAATCAGGTTGATAACCCCTCTGGCCCCCCCTGCATCTCCCCATCGAAAGGGAATTCCCCCGGTATCACCATCGGAAAGCAGCCCGTCCTCATAGCACTCCATAGCCCAGGAAATAGCTGCTCCCGTGGAAATCGCATCCAGGCCGGAGAGCTGGCACATCTCGATCATCTTCAGCGTATCGTCCCATTGGAGCACTCCTATTCTCGGCCCCAGGGCAAAGACGGCCTCGATATGGGGACCTCCGAAATGGGTGCCGGCGAAGGGTCCTCCTTTTATCGTGGTGTATCTGCCGCAATGGATGGGACAGGAGAAACAGCCTTCCCTCCCCTGGAGATATCTCCTTGCGTATTCCGACGCGTTGAGCACTTCCTCCAGATGGGGGGCATACCCCATCCTCCCATTTCTGTGGGTTCCCATTCCTATACGATTTGCCGCGTCGAGGAGGAAAAGGGTTCCCTGGACCGACAGCCTCTGGATGAAGGGATCGAGGGCAATTTTTTCCCGGGCCTGGAGGCAGGTTTCCATAAATCGCTCGGGGCTGGCAATAGGGACGGGCTTGCTTCCCCTTACGGCTATGGCCTTCAGGTGCTTCGAACCCATGATCGCCCCAAGCCCCAACCGCTCCCCAACCCAGGAGAAGGAGTTGACCGCAGTGGCAAACCTGACCAGGCGCTCCCCCGCCGGCCCGATGCAGAGGACCTGGATGTGTCGGTCCCCCAGTTCTTCTTGGATCATCAGGGTGGTTTGCCGGGTGTTCTTGTTCCAGAGCTGCCGTGCATCTCGTATTTCCACGCCATCGTCATCAATCCATAGGTAGACGGGGTTTTTGGATCGACCCGTGATGATGAGCTGATCATAGCCGGCGAATTTGAGCTCGGGACCCCAATGGCCACCGATATTGATCTCGCCATAGGTGGGGGGATAGAACATGGGGGAGTAGGCGGCCGCGTTGAACCAGCTCGAGCACGGGGAGAAAGTCCCCGAGAGAGGGCCCACGGCGAAACAGAGCGGATTTTCCGGGGCAAAGGGGTCTATTCCAGGCTGGGTTTCCGAGTAGGTGGTTTGAGCATTCAAACCCCTGCCCCCCATCCACCTCTTCAGGGTGTCCGAATCGAGCGGTTCATCCTTCTTTTCGCCCGCCGTCAGGTCAACCCTCGCCCTCTTGTACGCCCAGCCGAATCCGGTCATACGCCCCTCTCACCTTGCGATGTATGGGGTGTACTGTCTATTCCCATGGGAGCCCCACGCCTCTTGGCGACGAATTGCGAGGCAGTCCTCCTCTTTTTTTCCAACGAGGCCCTTTCCGATTTGGTGAACTGTAACGCGCCGGGTGTACAGACTTTTGTGCATTGGGGCTCTCCATCACAGAGATCACACGTCATGGCCTTCCCGGTAAGGGGGTTCATGCTGGGAGCGCCGAAGGGACATGCGTAGATGCACGATTTACACCCAACACAGACCCGTTCGTCGGTAATCATCGCCCCGGTTTTGGGCACCCTTGTCCTGGCCTTTGTAGGACATGCGGTCTCACAGGCAGGATCCTCACAGTGCTGGCACACAATGGGAACGTGGGCGGAGATCTCTCCCCACTGAGAGATTACAATCCGGGAGAGGAGGGGGCTACATACCCCATCGTGACTCAACGAACAGGCCATTTCGCACGATCTGCAGCCTGTACAGAGATCAGGATCTATGGTGATGATCTTTTGCATCAGGGATTTTCCGTTTGCACGGCGCCTTATTCTCCTTAAAAAGACCCCCGCCAACTTCGTCCATGTCTCATTAGCCCAAAATTGACGTGGGATCACGGAGCATGGACACGGAACACGGTCACGAACACGAAAATCAATGACAGAGTTCAAATGTCAAATGGCTGATGAGGAATGACAAAAGAGCACCGACACGAAAGGCACGGACACGGTCCACGAGCACGAGCACGAACCTCACGGACACGGGCAACAGCCTCATCCGGCGTACTTCCGCATCAGCTCTGAAAATCGCCCTCCCGCCTCTCGCTTTCGCTTCAGGGTGGCCCTGCTCACATCCACATAGTCGATGGCCTTCATATCGCAGAAGCTCACACAGTAGGGCTCTCCATCACAGAGGTCACATTTAAAGACCTTCTTCTCCCTGGGATCGTAGCCCATGGCCCCGAATGGGCATGCCGTCATACACATCCTACACCCAATGCAGAGATCGTAATCGAGCATGACTCGGTTGAGCTCTTCATCCCGGTATATGGCGTCCTTAGGACAGACGGCCATGCATGGGGCGTCCTGACAGTGCTGGCAGAGCATGGGGAGGTAGAAACCCTCCATGTCCCATTTCATTATGCTCACCCTGGATTTTGACGGATTACTGACTCGCGTGTGCTTTACGGAGCACACCAACTCGCAGAGCCTACATCCGGTGCACTTCTCATGATCGACGATGAGCATCCTGTCCATAAGCCTTCCTCCCGTTAATCCGTCTCCGTTGTCCGTGTCCGTAGTTCGTGTCCATGGTTTGTGACCCGTGATGGCCATGCACTGCGAACACGCATCACGTCTCTTACAGCTGATGGGATGGTTCCTTGTCGATTCCCATTTTCCTGAGGAAGTCCGGCGTAGGCGCCCCGTTCTCGTCCCACTCATGGAGCCGGTAGTATTCGTCCACCATCCCCCTGAACTTCTTCCTGTCGATGGATTTGCCGCGCACAACGGGGAGTCCCCCCCTCGTCTTCTCATCGAAATATCGATCCACCAACCAATCGTCTTCTCGGGTAAAGCCCTCCCGAATATTGAAGAGCCTCTCCATGGTATAGGCCCTATTGGCCGCGTTCCAGATTTCCAGGGGCGAGAACTCCAGGCCGGCATTGAGGTAGATCAACCTGGCGAACTCCGGAAAGGTGGGGTGATTGGGGCTCAGGAAAACCGTGTGGTATTTGCACATGCCGATACAGTCAACGGCCATGTAGTTCATCTCCTGCCAGAGGACCATCCTCGGTTTCCCCTCGTATTTCGTGTAGTCGTTGGTCAGTGGCCCATCATAGCCATCCGGCTGCCGATACACCCGTTCCAACACCTCCATGGGTAAATTATACAGGTCAATGGCTGGGCGACTCCTGAGGTGATCCGAACCCCTTGTCGCCGTGGCGATGCCCAAGGCAAGGGCCGGAGTGGGCCTTTCATCGGAATGGAGATTGCTCATCCCCTTGACGTGGATCAGGTATTTCTCCGATCCCTTCCCGATCTTCTCGGCAGCCCGGAGGGGGCCCTCGCCGAGGATGTCTCCGATCCCTTCCCGCCTGGCGATGCGGTGGACCAATTCGATAACGGCATCATCGTTCCCCCATGTCAATTTCAATCCATCGGTATCCTTATCCGTGAGAATTCCCTTTTCGTACAGCTCGAAGGCCCATGCCATCATGGAACCGATCTCAAGGGTGTCCAGGCCGTAGTCATTTACGAGGTGGTTTGCCACGAGGATGGTGTTCATGTTGTTACACCCCACCTCAGCACCGAAGGCTCCCTGGCTCGTATATTCCGGCCCCTGGGTGTACGTGCCGGCATAGGGTCCCTCCTTAATAACATATCGATGTCGGCAGTGGACCTGGCAGCCGAAGCACCCGTCGAAACCGATGGAGACCTTATCGATATTCTCGCATTCGATATCCTCTCCCCCGACGAGCTGGTTGAGTTGGAAGTTGCGAGTCCGAACGAGCCCCGTTGTATTGGTGACCCCGTAAATGAACATGGTTCCCCACCGCTGCATGATCTGGGAGACCTTGGTGGAGATAACCTGATCGATGATCTTCCGGTTATACTCCAGGGCTTCCTCGGGGTGTGCGATCTCGATATCCAGCGTCCCCCGGACCGCGATGGCCTTGAGGTTTTTCGAGCCCAGCAGCGCTCCCATCCCCGATCGCCCACCTGAGTTCTTATGACCCGTCATCACGTTGGCGAATCGAACGAGCATTTCCCCCGCGGGACCGATGCAGAGACATTGAATTTCCTCGTCCCTCAGTTCCTTCCGAATGATATCCTGGGTATCGTATGTTCCGGCGCCCCAGACGTTCCCGGCATCGCGGATCTCGATTTCCCCGTCATTGATCCAGATATATACCGGATCTTCCGCCCTTCCCCTTATGACCAGGTGGTCGAAGCCGGCCCATCTCAGCTCCGGGGCAAAGAACCCGCCCATATTCGCGGACCCCACGCCTCCCGTCAGAGGGGACTTCCCCATCACGTGGGTTCGCGCTGAGGCGGAAGCAAGGGTTCCCACGAGGATTCCCGCGCTGATAATGGCCACGTTATCCGGACCCAGGGGGTCAATTCCACCCTTGGTGTGGTTATAGAGCAGATATGCATCCAGACCCCGTCCACCGATCCATTTCTTCCAGATTTCGATGGAAATAGGTTTCGTCTCTACCTCCCCCGTGGTGAGGTCGATATAGGCGATTTTGCGATTCAAAGCCATGAAGCCGGTCCTCCTTTCTCATGGAACCATTTCCATGAACCCATCTGCAAGCCTAATCCCTCGAGCCAGGCCGGTATTCTTGGCTCAATCCGGTTTGGGATATTTTTTCCAGACGGGCCCCCTCACCTTGGCCGTTCTGGGGAAGGGCCAGGAGATACGCCACTCCATACCGCATTGTGGACATGCTGCCCTCTCCGTCCCCCTTTTGGGCCAAAATCGGGCAAAGCACGCCAGACACCTCACCTCGCCATCCCTTTTGCCGGTCATGACTTTATCGATCTTCATGATAGGGCCCTCCTCCCTCGCCGTTTTTAGAGGGACTTCTGTTCGATATATAGAACAATAACCTTCAAGAATACTACCACATCAGCCCTATTTGTCAAGCAAAAATCGACATGATGAAGGGGAAAAATCAAAAATGGGATCGGGGGAAAAATTGAAAAAGCAACTCTGGTCGCGAAATAAAGTTCTTCCCAATAACTTTTTTTTGAAAGGAAAGTCCAGCAAATCCAATGTATAAGCCTCTAAGTGAGTTCTTAGTGACCAGTGGAGTGAACTTGACAACTGGCGGAAGAATACTCTAAGCAGTGAACCGTACCTGTTCCAGAGGTCAGAAAGAATATCCTTGACAGGGGAAGAGATTATTGCTATATAGATTTAGATCTCGTTCAATATGGGGAACGAAATGCAAAAGGAAGGCTATTCCGTACCCTCGGTCACAAAGGCGTTCAAGATACTTGAGGTCATCTCGGAATCCGGGATGGAGGTGTCCATCAGCGAGCTTTCGAGGAGGTCAGGGCTGAGCAAGGGCACGGTCTTTGCCATAGTCACTACCCTGCAGAACCTGGGAGTCCTGGTGAAGGACCCGGTTACCAAGAGATTTTCGTTGGGCTATACGCTCTTGGAACTGGGACGGAGGGCATTCGTCCACAAAGACGTGAGGGAAGTCGCCAGAAAGCCCATGGAGGATCTGGGGGAGGAGCTCCAGGAGACGGTGTTTCTGGGCGTATTGAATGGGGACCACGTTACCATCGTGGACGTGGTGGAGTCGAAGAGGGAATTGAAAATCACCTCGCCCAGCGGGACAAGGCTGCCCCTGCTGGCCGGGGCGACGGGGAAGGTTTTCTTGGCCACCATGGAGAGGGAGAGGGCCAGAGAGGTGATAAACTCATTGGGGTTGCCCGCCTATACCCCTAACTCCATCACCGACGTCCATTGGTATATGGGGGAGCTGGAGAAGGTCAAGGAGAGGGGATTCGCCACGGACGATGAGGAGTATATCCGGGGGGTCAGGGCGGTTGCCTGCCCCCTGGAAGCCCATCCACTCGCCCATGCGCTTTGGGTTGTGGGGTTTACGACGAGCCTCGACGATGGGAAAATGGGACGGGTCGCCGAGGAGCTTCGGAGGACATCTCATTTCATCTCAGAAGCCCTCAGGGCGTAATTGTAACGCATAAAATCAGGGCTCTTTTTGGCGGGGTCATTGAAAGCGGCGGATCTATTTTGGCGGGACCTTGACGACGTCGTTGGCCGTGAATCCGACGCCGTCGACGGGTTCGGCGACGGAGCCATCGACGCCGAAAAGGCGGGTCACCATCACGCTTCCCTTCCGCTCCCCCGTGGTCCATCCCAGGGAGAACTTGGTAACGGGATTGATTACCTCCTGGCCCGGTTCATACACATCCAGGATGGTGCCCACCTGGAGCCCCGTCAGCCTGCCGGCATTGATGAAGACCTTCCCATCCTCCACCCTGGCCACCGTGCTGGACCATTCCAGGAAATCCAAATATCGGAGCAGTCCATCGATAACCCGACCTACGCCATAATCGATGGCCTTTAATACGGACCGGTGGCCCGAGTGCAGGCCCGTTTCGACGGCGGTGAACGACGGGTTCTTCCCGATAAAGGTCCGCAGGAGGTTGGCCGTCGATCCATCGAGAAGTCGAAGCTCGATGCGGACACTGGCCATGGAGGATTTGATCCCCTCATCCCCAACAGGGGGTGAGGATTTCACCTGGAGATCGCAGATGGAGCCGGCAATGAAGGCCTGGATCCCGAGGATGTGATGGGCCTCTTTCATGGCATGGGGTTCCAGGAGCCCTTCGGGTTCGATTCCCTCCCTGGCCAACGCCTCCAGGACTACCTCCTTGTCCACCAGGACCGCCCTCCCGGTGTTCTCCAACTCTTTAAGGAGCTTCAGGGCGGCAAGCTCCCCGTATTTCTCCTCGTGAGGACCGGTCCTGTCCTCGAAATTGACCACGCAGATCTTTCGCCTGAGCCCTCTAACCGGGGAAAAGGTGAGATCCGGAGGAGCGGTAGGGGCCATGGCAATTTCCCCCCTTCCCGGCTCTTCCTTCCCCTTGATCTCCGGGAGGGCCTGCTCCTTCTCCTCATGGGGGGGTGGCCTCTGGGGCCTCTTGTCCGATTGAGCCGGCCCCTTGCCCCGTTCCAGGTCTTCGATGTAAATCGTCTCCGCGTCGGAAAGGGGTTCCTTCTCCTTGGACTTGGACCACGGGAGCCAGGAACAACCGGCAACCACCATGGTGCCCGCAAGCACCGGGATGAATCTCGTCAGGATATGCCGGTTTCCGGAAACGGCCATGGAAAACCCCAACTATCCTCCTTTTGAAAGGACCAACGCAAATTCTACTCCTTTTTCCCGCTCTGTCAACCCCAATTTCCTTTCACGGTTGTGGGCACCAAGTCCTCAATACCTGACCCCACTCTCCTAAGAAAAAAACCCAGGCCCCCCATTAGGGAAGCCTGGGTTTTCGATTCAAGACACCAGCTCTCGCTAGAACGTGAAGATCAGCTGGCTGACGATGGCCCAGGGGTCATCGGGTTCCTCGTTGACGCCCGCGCTCAGACGCGTGTCAAGGGCATCGCCGGCGAGCAGCCAGCCAGCGCCGAGGGAGTAGGTGAGGTTCTTGTAAATGTTGAAATCGGCTATAGCGCCGAACTCGATTCCGATGTCATCTTCATCCGCGGGGTTATCCGCGGCATCGACGGAGTTGCCACTGGTGTCCCCATTGTCGGTGGTGTCGCCGATGTACATC
>CAYFXP010000470.1:0-11933 GCA_964346935.1 uncultured Syntrophobacterales bacterium | reverse complement strand
CACCTAAGACAGATGCAATGGGATGACGGCACGGAGTTCGGGGCCGAGGACGTGGTTTTCACTGGGGAGACCTTAAAGAAGTTCCGTGTTCCAAAATATCACGATCATTGGGAATTCGTTGAGAAAATAGAGGCCCTCGATAAAAGGACCGTTCAATTAACCATCGATAGACCCTTGGCCACTCTCTATACACGAACCTTGACGACATGGGTTGTACAGAAAAGGCAATGGGAACCCGTTGTGCGAATAGCGGAGGAGAGGCTGAAAGAAGTCTTCGAGAAGGAGAAAGCCAAGGGAAAGGCGGACGAAAAGGCGCTTGGGGTTGCTTTACAGGAAGGTCTGAAAGTGATTCGAACTCATGTAGTGACGAGGTCCATTGGGCTCGGTCCTTTCAAATTCAAAGCATGGAAAGCGGGGTCCTATATCCAGTTATTGAAAAACGCCCTTTTTTTCGGCCGGGAACAGGAGATTGCAGGCCGAGAGTTGACGCCATTTATCGAGGGAGTGATATTTAAAATTTATGACAGCCAGGGTGGAACAACTTCTGCGTTGGAAAAGGGAGCTATTGACTTCCTATGGAAAGGTATTAGCCACGGCTTTATGAGGGATCTGATGAAAAATCCCGACATCAAGGTTCACCATACGTTAGATAATGGATACCGATACCTTACATTCAACCATCGTAAGGGGCCTCTATGTCGAATCCTGCATTTCGTCAAGCGTTGGCCTATCTTATCGACAAGGACCTTATCATGTTCAAGATTATGTTCGTCTGAATCCCTTAATAATAGGAATCGCTATTGAAGACGAAATTTCATTAAATAGAAACCGTTGTTTGGAATCTTCTTCATATTCCATGTCTAGATTGTTATAATGCGTGCATACCGCATGAACGTAGATACGTACCAACAACATGGGAAGCCTTGTAGGGCTTTGATTACAATTGGATAACCTTCTGATGGAGATTGTCTCAAAGGGGGAGCGGATATGGAACGACATTTAGCTTTTCGGGCTGTACTTTTCACCGTGCATATCTTATTGGTTATAAACATATCCATCGTAAGCGTAAACGCAGGTAACCAGAAACGATCCGGGGGAACACTCGAATTGGAGGGGCTAATCAAGGAGGCCCTCGAGAGAAATCCAGAAATCATCGCTGCTAGAAATCGGTGGCTAAGCGCCCAGGAGATCATCAGGGCCCGAAAGTCATTTCCAGATCCGCATCTATCATATACGTATTTTGTAGAAAACGTGGAAACTCGGGTTGGCCCTCAGAGGAATATCATTGGCGCCAAACAGACATTTCCGTTCTACGGCAAAAGAGATCTCAGGGCAAAGGTTGCGGCCAAAGAGGCAGAGTCCCTCAAGGAATCTTACGAAGCCGTAAAGAGCGAGGTTGTCCGACAGGTCAAAAGGAGTTTTTACGACCTTTTCTACGTTTCAACGATCATCGATATTACACAACGCGAGAAAGAGCTCTTGAAAAGGTTCGAGCGGATTGCCATGACCAAATACGCCACCGGGGGTGGATCACAGCAGGACATCTTGAAGGTTCAAGTGGAAATCAGCAAACTCCAGGACAGGCTTTTAGTCCTGAGCGACCGGAAACAGACAGCACAGGCAATGCTTAACACACTGCTCTATAGGCCAGCGGATAGACCATTGGGGAAACCGCAGATACCCAAATTAAGGAGATTTTTTTTTGGGCAAGAGGAGTTGTTCAGGCTAGCTAAGGAGAACCTTCCCGAGCTGCAGGCGGCTAAGGCTCGCATTGAAGGGAGTGAAATCGCCTATAAGCTGTCAAAAAAGGATTACTTTCCAGACCTCACCATCGGGGTGAACTATATCGAAGTAGGTGATAGGCGGGGGGATGTAGAGGACGAAGGCAAAGATGCTTTTACCGTAACTGCCAGTATCAATGTACCACTATGGTACGGGAAGCTGTCATCCCAGGTAAAAAGTGCCCTTGAAAAAATCAGGGCCTGGGAGAGCACTTACCATGACGCCCTTAGGCGGACCTTATTTGAAGTGAAGGACAATTATTTTAAACTTCAGACGGCCCGGGATACGGTTAAACTGTATAAGAACGTTTTGATGCCTCAGGCCGAGCAATCGATTAAGTCGGCCGAGGCAGGCTACATCTCCGGTATCGTGAGCTTTCTCGATCTACTGGATGCAGAGCGGATCCTTCTGAAGATCCAAATCGGTTATTGGAAGGCTTATACCGATTATCTGAAGCGCATTGCCGACATCGAGAGGGCAGTGGGAATCGAGCTGCCGGAATATCCCCCGTTAGAAGTCGTACCGGAAATCGAGGAGGAATGACGATGAAAAAAAAAGTAGGGATAAATAAGAAAAAGAGGAGTCCAAGAATTCTGAAGGTTCTCATCTTATGTTTCTTCACTTTGGGGGGAATCTTTTTCCTGAGGACCTGGCAACTCTTTGATGTCGGACAGGCCGTGAACAAGGTGGGAAAGGCCGAAAATGCGGAATCCCATGTTGAGACCCGAGACCACGAGACATCAGTGGGAGATTCCCATTCCGAACACGGCAAATCAAGAGGACATGAAAAGGAAAAAGCCATATCAGATGAGGCGGTCCGGTTGACACCGGAGATGGTGAGGTTGAGCGGGATCAAGACGGAACCCGTTCGATACCGGCGGTTGGCCAAAGAGATCCAGACAGTGGGGGAAATCACCTATGACGAGAGACGTGTGAAGGTGGTCTCGGCGTGGATCGGCGGTCGCATAGATAAGCTTTTCGTGGACTTTACAGGAGTAGATGTCAAGAAGGGCGATCCACTCGCTGAGATATATAGCCCGGAATTAGTCTCCACCCAACAGGAATACCTTTTGGCCCTTGAGACTATGGGGAAGATGTGGATCCTGGGGAACGAGGAGGCCAAACGATCGGCAAGAGATCTTCTGGACGCGACCAGACAGAGGCTCCTTCTTTGGGGCATATCCGAGGAACAAATCGATCGGATAAAGAGGACCCGGGAGGTCAACACCCACATGACCGTCGATGCACCCATTGGTGGCACGGTGATTCACAAGCGGGTCCGTGAGGGGCAATATGTGAAGACCGGCGAGCCTCTTTATACTATTGCCGATCTCTCCGTGGTCTGGGCAATGGCAGATATCTACGAATATGAGATGGCGAGGGTGAAAACGGGCCAGACGGTCTCCATCACCTCAGTGACTTATCCCGAGGTTCCGTTCACCGGCACGGTATCTTTCATCGATCCATTTTTGGATAGGAAGACCCGCACGGTCAAGGTGCGTATGGATGTGCCTAACCCAGGTTTAGCCCTCAAACCGGGGATGTTCGTTGAGACAAGGCTGAAAATCCCGCTTCACGATCAAAAGCCAGTTCTATCAATCCCTCACACCGCGGTGTTGGATACGGGGGTTAGAAAGTTGGTCTACGTTGAGAGGGATAAGGGGGAATACGTACCGGTTGAGGTCAGGGTTGGCCCCAGGGCCGGCAACTATGTCCCCGTGGTCTCAGGTCTGAGGAAGGGTCAACGCGTAGTTGTTTCGGCCAACTACTTGATAGACTCCCAGAGCACCCTGGGTGTTGGCGCCTCCGGAGGTTTTGGTGGCTCCCTCCCTGGCGGACACGGTCATTGAAAGGCACTCTAGAAAGACCCCTTACAGCGGTATAAACGATGATTAATGCTATCATCGCATGGTGTATGGCAAACCGGTTTATCGCCGTAATCCTTCTGATTGGGCTCTTGGGGACGGGGATATGGGCGGTTAAGAACACCCCCATTGATGCCATACCGGATATCGGCGTGAACCAGCAGATCGTCTTTGTGGACTGGCCGGGCAGAAGCCCGAAGGATGTGGAGGACCAGGTTGTCTACCCTCTGACCATCACCCTGTTGGGGATCCCTGGGGTGGAGGTTGTTCGGTCGAATTCCATGTTCGGATTTGGAATGATCAATATCATCTTCGAGGACAGGATTGACTTTTACTGGTCTCGAACCCGGGTATTGGAGTACTTAAATTTGGCCCAGAAAGATCTCCCGGAAGGGGTGGTCCCGGTGTTGGGCCCTGACGCCACGGCCCTGGGACAGGTATTCTGGTATACGATTGAAAATGGCTACTACTGCCCCGACCACCCAGGCGAGGCCTACGCCGCCCCCGGGAAGTGCCCCGAAGACGGCAAACCCCTGATACCGTCCCGTTACAATTTGGCTCAGTTGAGATCCACCCAGGACTGGTTCGTCAAGTTTCAGCTTACGGCCGTCAAGGGCGTCAGCGAGGTGGCCAGCGTGGGCGGATACGTCAAACAGTACCAGATCGATGTTGATCCCAATAAGATGCTCTCCTACGGGATCGATATGGGGAGATTGATCAGGGCGGTCAAGGAGAGCAACATCGACGTGGGTGCCAAAGTCATCGAGGAAGGTGGAACGGAGCTGATAGTGCGTGGCCTGGGATTTATCAAAAGTATCCGCGACATAGAGAATATCGTGATTGCAGCCCATAAGGGTGTCCCCGTTTATGTCAGGAATATAGGCCGGGTTACCCTGGGACCGGAGTTTCGTCGAGGTGCCCTGATCAAGGATGGCAGGGAATCAGTGGGGGGCATTGTCTTGATGCGCTACGGGGAAAATCCGATGCGGGTGATAGAGGGGGTCAAGAGAAAAATCGAGGAGATCAAGACAGGCCTCCCACGCGGAGTAACGATCGCAGGTTACTATGATCGATCCGCATTGATAGAGAGAGCGGTGAACACCCTGCAAACTGCCCTGATACAGGCCCTGGTTATTGCCGTGGTGGTCATTCTCTTCTTCATGGGGCAGATTCGAAGCAGCTTTATCATCTCCATCATTTTACCCATTGGAATACTCATGTCGTTTCTGGTGATGTACCTTCTCAAAGTCCCCTCCAACATCATGTCCCTGGGGGGACTCGTCCTGTCCATAGGTGTCATGGTGGATGCGGGGATTGTGATGACCGAGAATATCGCCCGGCACTTGGGTACTTCCCCTGGCGAAAAGGGCAAATCAGCGGTCGTCCTTGAAGCCGCCCGCGAGGTAGGTACTCCCATCTTTTTCTCCATGTTAATAATCATCGCCGCCTTCGTCACAATCCTAACCCTGACCGGCCAGTCAGGCAAGCTGTTCAAGCCCCTGGCTTTGACCACCATCTCCGCAATGGGAAGTGCGGCAGTCCTCTCCGTGACCATCATCCCTCTCACGTGTGCCCTGATCCTCGGGAGGCGAATGAGGCCGCCGGAGAAACACCCTGTCACCGGGTTCTTGCAGTGGGTTTACCGCCCGGTCCTTCAGTTTAGCCTGAACCACAGGTTCTTGGTTCTGCTGGTTTCGCTTTTGTTTATGGTCGTCAGCCTCTTGCCGATGATGGGTGCCAAGCTGATCACCGTGCCGCTCTCGAAGATTCTCCCATTGGACCGGATTCCAGGAGCTTATAAACTATTTGGGACGTTAGAGGAGGGTCTACCCGGCATCAAAAGCGAGTTCATGCCGCCTCTCAACGAGGGGGATCTACTTTACATGCCCGTCTTACTTCCTGGGGCCTCCCTTACTCAGGTAAAAGGGGTGCTTACGAAACAGACCTCGATTATAAAGGGGTTCCCCGAGGTAATCACAGTTGTGGGCAAGCTCGGCCGAGCAGAGACGGCAACTGACCCGGCGCCGGTGGGGATGATCGAATCAATCATCATCCTGAAACCCGAGGATCAGTGGCGTCCCGGGATGACCAAGGCCCGTTTGATAAGGGAAATCATTCAGAAAACCCAGACCGCGGGAGTTACTCCCATCATGACGCAACCCATCAGAAATCGAATTGATATGCTTGCTACGGGAATTCAAACTCCCGTTGGGATTAAGATTTTTGGGACTAAATTAAAGGAGATCGAGAGGCTTGCCGTGGAAATCGAGAATGTCATCCGCGGGATTCCGGGAGCCGTAAACCCTTATGCCGAGCGCGTGGGAAACAAGCCCTACCTGGAGATTACGATCGACCGAAACCGGGTGGCCAGACACGGGATCAAGGTGGGCGATGTCCAAAACCTCATCATGACCGCTTTGGGCGGCATGAACATTACCACCACTGTAGAGGGAAGGGAACGGTATCCGGTCCGTGTGAGGTATAAGCGCGAATTAAGGGATAGCGTGGAAGCAACAAAAAGGGTTATGGTGGCTTCGCCTCTCGGTTATCAGGTCCCACTGAGCCAATTAGCTCGTATCGTCAGGGTGCCCGGGCCGGCAAAAATCGCCAGCGAGGATACACTTCTCTACGTTCGTATCTTCGTGGATGTGGATACGGAGAAGACCGGCATCGTGGACTTCGTTGAACAGGCCGATCGAGTGATCAAGGAGAAGGTGACATTCCCCCCGAGTTATTTCATCACCTGGAGCGGCCAGTACGAGTACGAGGTTCAATCGAGGAAAAGGCTGATGATCGTTGTCCCGATCTGTATTGCCGCGATATTTATCATGCTTTATATGAAATTCAAATCGCTCTCAGCCGCATTCATTCTTATTGTTGCCTTGCCATTTGCCTTCGTAGGAGGTATTTGGCTCCAGTTTCTTTTGGGGTACAAATTTTCTACGGCTGTGTGGGTGGGGTATATTGCCCTCTTTGGTGTTGCAGTCGAGGCAGGAGTGGTCATGGTGGAGTACCTGGTGCAGAAAGTAAGGAGTAAGGGTTCCGACAAACCCCTACCGGAAATCATCGTAGATGCTGCTCTTTTGAGGGTTAGGCCGATCGTAATGACTACCGCCACCACAGTCCTTGCGCTCATGGCTGTGATGTTCTCCACGGGTACTGGTTCCGAGGTGATGAAGCCAATTGCCGTCCCGACGGTTGGCGGTATAGTCACTGCCACACTGACGAATTTGCTTTTAATCCCGATTTTCTTCTACTGGATGAATAGAAGGGATCACTCCGAGAGGATAGCCAAAGGCGAGTGAGCGCGACCGTGGTGGAGTACTTTTGAAGCAGTTAATCTATTTCCGAGAAAAGTGTCGCTATGCATCTCTTTAGGGGGAAAAGCCTACAGCAACGGCTGATATTCTTCTTGCTGCTGCCCATAGCGTGTCTTCTCGTTTTGGTTGGCTTTTTGGGGTTTATCTATGCCAGGCAGGTCATGCTGAATCAGTGGAGGGAGGCAGCCATCACTAAGCTCCGATGGGCTGCTCATAACCTCGATATGCGCCTGGGGAAACCAATCGAATGGATTGAGATGTTTCACAAAACCGGTAGGAAACGAGCTGTGTTCGCTTTGCAGGATTGGCTCCTGGACCAGTTACGCGAGTTAGAGGGTGTTACCAAGGTTCATCTCCAGTGGTCAGATCAGGGGTCGGAAAGAGGAATGATGAGGATGATGTCCGGAATGCATCTCCATATGGGAAGTCAACGTATGATGCACTTCCATCGTGGAAGGATTAGCGAGGTAACTCCGCCTAGATACGATACCCAGGCTGGACATGAAACCGTATCCCTTATCTCAATCCTCAAGGACGAATCCGGCAATGAAGTCGGCAACCTTGAGGTGGCGGTACGCTTTGACTATCTAATGGAGGACATCATCAAACTCGGGTGGTGGCAGAGTGACATGGCTTGTCTAATAGATAATTCGGGAATGTTTCTCGCCCATACCGAGTGGATGATGAATAAACGGGCAAAGCTCGGAGAAACCAATGATCCGTTGGAACTGGCCGTCCTGAAGGCCATGGAAGAAAAGCGTTTTGGAGCGTTACGGGGTCCCGGGCATCCCCCGGATAAGGTCGCGGGCTTCTACAGGATGGAGCAAGCTCCGTGGACCATTGTATTATTCGCACCGGGAAGAAAAATCCTGGCTCCCATTATTCGTTTTCGGTTTTACTATGTTCTGTGCGGAATTCTCTGCATTGTTGTTATCATTTTGTTGATCCGATCCGTTGGAGGGAAAGCGGTCAAGGCCGTCAAAGAGATTTCCCAGGCTGCCGGAAATGTTGCCCGAGGCGACTATGGAGATCCCCTCCCCCAAAGGAGCCAAGATGAAATTGGGCAACTCATCGGTAGCTTTAATGCCATGGTGCAGGGTCTCAAGGATAGGGATTTCATCAGTAATACCTTTGGACGGTATGTGGATCAAGAAATCGCCAGGGAATTGATGCGCCAGCCCGAAGCCACGAGATTGGGTGGCGAAAAACGTGAAGTGGCGATTTTGATTTCGGATATTCGGGGTTTTACCCCCCTATCCGAGTCATTGAACCCAGAGGAGATCATCAGTATTCTGAATCACTACTTTTCCCATATGATCGAGATTATAAAGAAACACAAAGGGATTATCCTTGATTTCTTTGGGGACGGGGTTCTGGTCTTTTTCGATCCATTGGGTGGACCCATTGAATCGATGGTTCACCGAGCCATCCAATGTGCCATGGGTATGCAACTTGAGATGAAATCATTTAATGGGGAAATGAAAAAAGAAGGTTTGCCTGAGATTAGAATGGGGATTGGCCTGAATGCTGGTCAGGTCGTGGTCGGCAACATTGGATCTGAAACCAGGGCCAAGTACGGGATTGTCGGGTCAGCGGTAAATCTGACCCAACGCATTCAAGAGGTGGCCAAAGGCGGGGAAATAGTGATATCCGACTCCATATACCGTTATTCGTGCGAGCATTTGGACGTCAAGAAGTCTTTCGATGTACAGTTAAAAGGTGTTCAGGAACGAATTAGGCTGCATCTAATAAGAGGTTTTCAAGAGGTTTCATCACTAAGATAGGATGGTTTTCAAACTCGAGGGCAATGAGGGTTGACGGCCGGGTGGTTATCCGAAGACTTCGTTTGGCCTACAAGCCATCCTGTAGACTTTCATAGGGAGGATTGACCGATGCTTGAATTTTTTCAACACGTCCAATGGTCACCTTACCTTGTGGGGGCTCTGATTGGGGTCCTGAGCTGGCTTGCCTTCCTGTCTGTTGGAAAACTGTTGGGAGTTTCCACATCCTTTGCAAGGACGGCCGGTATGATCGAAAAGGTAGTTGTACCCGGGCACGCCAAAGAAAACCTCTATTTCCAGGAGGAGAAGCCCGAGATCGACTGGCAGTGGATGTTGGTTCTCGGGATATTGATGGGGTCCTTCCTCTCGGCCTGGATATCGGGGGATTTTTCTCTTAAATCCGTGCCAGGGCTCTGGGAGATGCAGTTTGGCCCGAGTATTTGGTTTCGATGGTCCATGGCATTCTTGGGAGGCGTGATTCTGATGTTCGGGGCCCGCCTCGCCGGCGGGTGAACGAGCGGCCATGGAATCAGCGGTACGCTGCAATTGACTCTCAGTGGCTGGGTAAGTGCAATCTGCTTCTTTGTAGGCGGGATTGCCATGGGAAGACTTCTCTACCTTTGAGGAGGGAGTATGACACCCTGGGTGAAATCGAGAAATGGACAGCTCTTTTTAGGATTGATTACTGGGGTCATTTTCGGCTTCTTGCTTCAGAAGGGCCAGGTGACCAAATACGGGGTAATCATGGGAACCTTTCTTTTCACCGACCTAACCGTGGTGAAGGTGATGTTCTCCGCGGTGGTTGTAGGAGCTATTGGTATCCATTACCTGAAAGGGAAAGGTCGAATGGAACCCCAGATCAAAAAGGCGGCGCTGGGGAGGAATATTATTGGAGGGATCATCTTCGGGATAGGTTTTGCGCTTCTGGGTTACTGCCCTGGGACAGGCTGGGGGGCTGTGGGACAGGGGAACCTGGACGCCCTGTTCGGAGGAGCCCTGGGCATGTTGGTGGGTGCGGCCCTCTTTGCCGAGAGTTACGGCTTCTTGAAACGAACTGTGTTGGGGTGGGGGAAGGTGGGTGCGACCACCCTTCCCCAGATGATGAACAAGAGCCCGTGGACCATCATAGGTTGGCTTACCCTCTTTGTGCTGGCGTTGTTCGTTTTCATTGAGTCGGTAGGATTGTAAAACCAGGCGCCATTCGACAACGAATCAGGGTTGACATTCCATCGCACGGCAAAGCTTGTGCTTTGAGGTCGAGTATTAGATTAAGAAACGGGGTATCTATGATGATGGGAACCACATTAACGGCTGAAGATAGAAAACGGATAGAGGAGGGCCTCCAGCAGAAATATGCCAAGGTCTCCGTCAATCCAGAAGGTCTTTTCAGGTACCCAACCGGTCGGGCAGGCCTTGGGGCCTTGAATTACGACCTCGAAATTGTACGCACCCTCCCAGAAGCCATCGTTGCTTCTTACTGCGGTGTGGGGAATCCCTTCACCTTGGGGCCGATTCATAGGGGCGAGGCCGTCCTGGACATTGGCTGTGGGGGCGGGGTGGACACCTTCTTTGCTGCCGTCATGGTGGGGCCCAAGGGGAAGGCCGTGGGCATCGACATGATCCCGGAGATGTTAGAGCGCGCGAGGAAAAATCTGCGGGAAATAGCTCTTAAAAACGTCACCTTCCAAGAGGCCACTGGTGACCACTTGCCCTTTCCCGACGAGAGCTTCGATGTGGTAATATCCAACGGGGTCTTTAACCTGATTCCCGACAAAGCCAGGGCCGTGGCGGAGGTGTTCAGGGTCTTGAAGCCCGGCGGGCGGCTGATGATCGCCGATCAGGTGCTGACCGGTGAACTACCCAAGGAGACGAAAACCAGGGTCGAAAACTGGGCCAGGTGAGAAGGCGGGGCCATACCGGGAAAGGATTTCCTGGCTCTTTTGAAACGAGTTGGCTTTGGAGATGCGGAGCTAGTTGGAGAAACCGGTTTTAACAGCTCTCCCATTACGAAGGGGGTTTTGTTTCGCGCCACTAAGCCGATGATCTCGAGTATTGGCGGGAATTAACCGGGTTGGGCGACATGGTTAATATTTTGCTTTTCTTGGCCCACGGATTTGAGGATCTTGAGGCCATAACGATCCTGGATGTTTTCGGGTGGACCCAATATAGGGAACATCTCTCCAGGGTAACCGTCACTACGGCAGGTTTTCACAAAACCGTTAGAAGTCGATTTGGATTAAGGGTTAACTCGGATCTCCTCTTTCCCCATATCGACCAGAGCGATTACAGGGCTCTAGTCCTACCGGGTGGGTTTCATAGCCATGGATATGATGAGGCCTACGATCAAAGGATCCATCACATCGCTCGGGAAATTCATCAAAACAGTGGTTATATCGCCACCATGTGTGTTGGGATCTTGCCCATTGCCGAGGCAGGCCTTCTTCAAGGAAAGGAGGCCACGACTTACCCTCACAGCCAGGACCATGACAATATCGGGAGGCTGAAGGCATGTGGGGCCAAAGTAGTGAATAAACGCGTGGTCATGGATGATCGGATAATCTCTTGCGATGGCCCGGGGTCATCTCTTGAGGTGGCTTTTTTGTTGATGGAATGCTTGATAGGACCTGAAATGACTCACCAAGTCGGGCACTATATGATCTATCAGGCAGATCCAATACCACTGAGGTAGTAGAAAAGAAACCCCAGGGAACGGGCACAGAGGAAGATCCAGGCCCGCCTCCCGGGGTTAGGCATAGACTGCTGCCCTGTGTATTACAGAGGTTGCCCCAGCCCTATGGCCCGCAGCGTGGCTTCATCGGGGCCGTGCCCCGCACAGCATTCAGCTACCTTCCCATCAATCACCACGGCAGGTACTGAACGGATGCCCAAGCTTTTGGCTCTGTTCGCCACGTTCGGATCTTTCATGTCCAAGAAGTTGACTTCACAGGATGAGCAGGCGATTCGATTGACAAGCTCGATTATCTCCTCACAGACGGGACAGCCCGCGCTGAAGACCTCGACTTTGCGCCTTTTGCTCATGGGTATCACCTCCATTCTGAGATAATCCGTGTTCCCTTGTGGAGTGGAGATAGCGGTCCTCTGGGAACACAGTCATCAAACAAACCGCTATCGGGCCCACAGAAAATATACGCTCCGTACCTAAGTACGGAGTCAAGTCTTTTTTT
>CAYFXP010000469.1:0-6246 GCA_964346935.1 uncultured Syntrophobacterales bacterium | reverse complement strand
TCCCTAGGCCCTCAAGCTAAGATGGTTTTGGGTTTTGTTGATGATTTGAGGGGAGTTCTCGGCATCCCCATCCTCATGTGGGATGAGAGGCTTTCAACCGTTGAAGCGACCAAGATCCTCATCAAGGGCGATCTCTCGAGAAAGAAGAGGAAACGGCAGGTCGATATGACGGCCGCCGTGCTCATCTTACAATCCTACCTGGATAGCCTCGCCCGAAAAGGGAATCCATGAAGAGAACCGTTGGTATTGCATCTCTCTTTATCCTCGCACTGGTTATAATCCTCTTCGTATACTCCGCTCTATACCTTCGCACCCCTTGTGATGAGAAAGGCCTGAAAAAGACCATTGCCATCCGGAGAGGAATGAGCTTCAAAGACGTCGCTTACCTGTTGGAGAATGAAGGGATAATCAGGGGTATCAAACGATTTATTCTCCTGGGCAAATTATCCGGGGCTTCCCTCAAGGTAAAGGCGGGGGAGTACGAACTGAGCTCCGAGATGACTCCCCTCCAAGTCCTTAATGCCCTCACTAGGGGGGAAGTCAAACAGTATAAGGTTTCCATCCCGGAGGGATATGCCGTACGCCAGATCGCCGAATTCCTCGACAAGAAGGGGATTACGAACGGGGAGGCCTTCTTGGAAAAGTGTTTCTCACCGCAATACGTCTCCTCCGTGGGAATTGAGGCGAATAGCCTGGAGGGATACCTTTTCCCGGATAGCTACCTCTTTTCAAAGAGTTTGTCAGGAGAAGATGTCATCGAAACCATGGTGAGGCAATTCCGCCAGATCTATATTCCCCAATACTCGGAAAGGGCCAAGGAGCTTGGTTTTTCCGATTACGAGATACTCATCCTCGCCTCCATTATCGAGAAGGAGGCGGCAATTCCACGGGAGAGGCTTCTCGTCTCCAGCGTGTATCATAATCGATTGAAACGAAATATGAGGCTTTACAGCTGTCCCACCGTAATCTATGGAATCAAGGACTTTGATGGCAACTTAACCAAGAGGGATTTAGAGCGCTATACCCCATATAACACTTACATCATTCGGGGATTACCTCCAGGACCGATATGTAATCCGGGTAAGGAGGCCATTGAAGCTGCCCTCTATCCTGCCAAGACGAAATACCTCTATTTCGTCTCGAAGAATGACGGGTCTCACCACTTCTCATCAACCCTCAAGGAACATAATATTGCCGTTCGGAAATACCAGAAAACGAGAAAATATCGGCCTCAAAAGCAGTGATTCGATCGGGGAGATAGCAGCCTTTCCCCCTCCTTCCCGCTGTTGGGCGAAATAGGCCGCATAGATATCCGACCGCCTTAACCAATTCGAACTATGGACATGGGACTCTGGTCAAAGCCACCGTGCCATCGTAGCTTCCATCACCAGAGCTCCCGACTTTGTCATAATAGAGATTTAGGCCTTCCATGATCCCATTCAAGTTCGTAGCCGGCAGATCCAACATTAAGGCAGCCAAAAACGCCCGTACTTCATTCGCGTCAAATGAAGAAGTAGTAATGTGCACGATAAACTGGCCCGCAACTACCTCTCCATTGAAGATGCGGGAACCTTTCGATAATTGGTATGTAACATCTTAAGAATTCCGTAATCTTATCGGTTTGAACGAATTCCCTTGCCCTTCCTACTACCCGTCCATGAACTGCCTACCATCGCCAAAGGGATACGATGAACGTTATGAGAAACACCAGGATCAAATTTATGTAGGCCAGAATATAGAATACCCTCTGAGGTGCTGGAGTTGGTGCCGTATCTGTTGAATCTATAAGCTTTCCCACACGAGGCAATGAGAAGAGTTTCTCTCGATCGTGAGGTGCTTGTTCAAGAAAATTAGAGAGATTCAGCCCTGCCCGGTGTTTTCCGAAATGGATCCCGCCTTCCCATGGCTTACTGCTGGACACATCGTAGATATTCCCCTCGTATGCAATGTACGCTGGCCTTCCCTCCCGCCCGTCGAACCGGGCGAGTTCATCCATCGTCAGGGCCTGTTTTTTTGCACCGCTGATAGGTAACGCCCTCTGCTTGAGTGTCGGACCAACCACGAATACTGCTACGAGGGCAAGGATAACCATGATAACGAAGAGGCAGATCTTAATTAAGAGCAACAGACCGAATCTGGTATATAGGAGCATATCCCAAGATGATATCCTCATAAAGGTGAGGATAGCGCCTGTTACAGCCATCACGGCTATTCCGGTCAGGCCAATTCGCACTTCCGCCTTGGGAAGCCCCCCGGCCGCGTAAGCAGGTTTGAGGACGAAATGCGCATACAATATCGTGCCAAACCAAAAGATAGCTGTTAGCAAGTGGAGATAGAGGGCAATGCCCCGTACTATTCGCCGAAGGCTCGCGGGGGGGATGAACAAAGAGCTCGACCGGAGATGTTCCCTGAACTTTGCCCCTTCCGATGTCAACTCTGGGCCCCCTGCGGGATCTACGTGACATTCCTCGCATGACTTGCCAGTCTGCTCAGCGTACTCTTCCGTGCCGAAAACACAAAGGGGGAAGGTAATGAAAAAAGCCAAAGCGGAAAGGATGACCAGTGGTATTAAGCCCTTCTTCATCTCATTATGACCTGTCGAGGAAACTGCAACAACATAAAACAATGGCTAATGACTGTGCTCGTAATGGAAAAGTTCCCGCTTGTCAAGCCGAAAGATTCCGGAGTTTCCGGGTTTTCGCAGAACGGTCCCTTCGCTTCAACGCACTTCGGTCTGTTGCCCGAATTCCCTTTCGCTCACTGAAAACAATTTTGGACCATTCTAAAGTTCCCTTCACTGCAAATCCAAAAACTCGCCCTTATATGATAATCTCTTGTATGCTATGTAGTTTGTGCATACTGATTGTAGAGCGCAGGGAGAGAGAGCCCGCTCGCCCTTGTCACACGATGACCTCCCGCAGACATGCTCCTCTCCCTGGTCACTCTCTGGACTGTATGATCGATAGAATGTTGGTTTATCTCAAAGCCCCATATAAGGCCATCAACAGGATCAGATGCCACCTCTACATCAGTGTGGACACATCTTTCTCTCGGGAGGTGAACCTATGATCTATGTTGGCATCGATTGGGCCGATGACCACCACGAGGTAGCCATCACCGATGATTCGGCTCAAACCCTTTCGCAATTCCACATTTCCCATGATAGTTCTGGCTTTGCCGTGCTCCATGGTCAGCTAGCGAGGTTTCATCAACCCCCTGATCAAATCCTGGTTGCACTCGAGACGAGCCGGGGACTTTTGGTTCATGAGTTGTTACGTTCAGACTATTCAGTTTACGCTATCAATCCAAAGGCCCTCAATCGTTACAAGGATCGTTATGTGCTCTCTCAAGCAAAGTCCGATCCCATAGATGCCCTGGCCTTGGCCCATCTGTTGCGTACTGATCGGAACAGATTTAGGGTCCTGAGCCCTCTGCCTGAGGATTACCGTCTGTTGGACAGGCTCTGTCAAGACCTCCGCAAACTGGTGGATGAAAAGGCCAGGGTTTGCAACCAGATCACCTCGCTGCTCAAGGAATACTATCCCAAGGCTCTGGAGCTGCTATCGGTGGATTCAAAGATCGGCACCGCTTTTCTCAGAGCGTTTCCAGATCCACAGGCCCTCAGGGCATGCAGCAAGAAGACCTTCATGGCCTTTTTCAAAAAACATCGCTACAGCCGACCGAATCGGGTCAAAGACCTCTGGGCCTTAGCTCAAGCTCCCACTGTCAGGCCCGATGGTGTCATCCTCAAGGCGGGTCGGTTGCGGCTTTCGGCCCTGTTAGATCAATTGGTCCCCCTGAAAGAACACATCGCCTCTTACGAGAAAGAAGTCAAGGCCATCTTAGATAAGCTCCCAGAGGCACAATCGATCGGCAGTCTGCCCGGAGTCGGCAATCGCCTCGGCGCAGAACTGACAGCTGCCCTGGGGCCAAAGGAGCCCGACGGTCAGAGTCGATTTCAGTCGGCTGAAGAGATCATGAAGCTCTCAGGCTCTGTGCCTGTCACACGCCAGAGTGGCAAATGGAAAACCGTGTCGGTCCGTTACGCCTGCGTTAAGAGCCTTCGAAGGACATTTCGGGATTGGGCCTTCGCCAGCCTGAAACGGTCGGTCTGGGCCAGAGCCTATTACGATTTCCACAAAGCCATGAATATGCCTCATTCAACAATCTTGCGGAATTTGGGCAAGAAATGGACCAGAATTCTTTTCATTCTATGGTCTCAGGGGGCTACCTACGATGAGGCTTTATACATTCAGGGCCTTAAAAGGCGTAAGGTCCCCTGGGCTATGAGTCTGTAGTGTGTAGTTTTCAAAGAGCAAATATAAGCTTAACTGTTCCTCTCAAAAAAGAGGTTGACATAGAATGTCTGCGGGCTCAAACATTGTCTTTGCGGCTGTTTCGCTTCACTAAGAACGGTTAGCCAAAATTCTTTAATACTCGCTCCAGGGAACCCGGGCAACGAGCTGTCCCTACATGACCCTTCTCCAGCAAACTTCGCTCAGGGACAACGGGATTTCTCCACAAACGAATGAGACTCTAGAGCGAAAAAAACTTGGATTCGCCCTCAGGGCTCGTTTTTTCGGCCTTCGAGGGATTTCCAACTTTGAGCTTTGAGATTGACTCTCGTGTCGGTGAAATTCGTGCTCGTGAAGCGTGACTGGTTATTGTTTTTTTGGCATTTGGATTTTGAACTTTGAAATTTGACATTCTTACCTTCCCGCCTCCAGCCTTAACCTTAACCTTTGTCATTTGACATTTCGCATTCTGCTTCCACCCCCAGGCATTACTATGAATTGAGGCAGTGCAGCACCATCTCGCGACCCCAGCACTGTAACAATGCAGAACAGCAGCAATGTTTCTGAGCTGCGAAGAGCGAGTTTTTCGGAGACTTCTCCCTCGATACTTGACAACGGGTTTTGGGAGATATTATGGTTTGAGGGTGAAGGTAAAAAAACTCGTGTGATCCTAGCAAAAGAGGTGCTTTATGGTACGCAGAATATTGATCGCTCTTAGTCTGTGTTTTTCTTTCGTTTCCGCCGCGTTCGCACAGGAATGCCTCCAGTGTCACCGTAAGGTAACCCCCAATATCGTCTCAGATTGGCAATTGAGCAAGCATAGCAAGGAAGGCGTGGCTTGTACTGAATGTCACGGAGACCGGCACATGTCCGCTAAGGATGTTGGAAGAGTCGAGTTTGCAACACCGGAGACGTGTGCCAGCTGCCATGAAACGCAGGTGGAACAGTTCAAGAAAGGCAAGCATGCCTTCGCGTGGGCTGCCATGAAGGCCATGCCGACAGCCCATTGGCAACCCATGGCCCTGATGGAGGGAATGAAGGGATGCGGTGGATGTCACAAGATCGGATTGAAGACTGAAGCCGAGATCAAAGACCTCAAGAAAGAGGGCGCAGGGTTTGGTATCGCATCGTGCGATGCCTGCCATACCCGGCATCTCTTCTCCGTCCGGGAGGCTAGACAGCCGCAGGCCTGCCGAACCTGTCACATGGGCATTGATCATCCGCAATGGGAGATGTATTCGTCATCCAAGCACGGTGTTCGATATCTGTTGAAGCAGAACAAAACGCTCCCCGAAGCCGTCGCCGCACCGGCATGTCAGACCTGTCATATGCAGAAAGGCAACCATGCCGTCAGGACCGCATGGGGATTTCTCGCTGTGAGGCTACCGATGCCCGAGGATAAGCAGTGGGCTGCGGATCGCGCCACGATTCTCCAAGCCCTCGGTGTGCTCGACCCAGAGGGGAAACCAACGCCACGGTTGGATGTGGTGAAGGCAGCGGATCTCGCTCGACTGACCCAAGAAGACTGGCAAAGAGAACGGGATAAAATGGTGAAGACGTGCAACCAGTGTCATTCCGTCAATTTTGCAAAGGCCGAATTGGAGAAGGGCGATCAGATGATTCGTGAAGTGGATCGTCTGATGGCCGAAGCCATTCTGATTATCGCAGGGCTGTACCAAGACGGCATTCTGAAGAAACCGAAATCCTACGCCTATCGATTTCCCGATTTGCTGACTTTTCATGACGCCCCGACGGTGATCGAACAGAAGCTTTTCGTGATGTTCCTCGAGCACCGGATGAGGGCCTTTCAAGGGACCTTTCATGCCAATCCTGATTATGCCCTCTGGTATGGTTGGAGTGAAATGCAGCGGGATCTGACCGAGATCAGGACGACGGCAGCCGAACTACGGGAAAAGGCGAAGCGCGATTAAAGCCATTTAAGCGCAGATAA
>CAYFXP010000468.1:0-1660 GCA_964346935.1 uncultured Syntrophobacterales bacterium | reverse complement strand
CTTTATGAGGGACTGTCCCAAATGCGTCTGTTCAGTTTTTTGCGCCACCCTCACGTGCCCCGTGTGCGAATCGAAGAGAAGGGGACCATCACCTGGCGCAAGCACTGGTTTATCCTGATACGGCGTATCGTTTTCCCCGTTGTCTTGCTGGGCCTGACATTGGCAGCCACGATCTCCGCTCTGAATCTCCCCCCCAATGCACTCCCCTACCTTGTGTCCCCCCTCATGATTATGTCGGGCCTGCTTTCCGTAGCCGACGCATTGTGGCTGCTGGTTCGGATACGGCGTTGGCGGAATAAAGTCGCTGAAGAGACGCAGAAGAAAGGCGCTCTCAGCCGCCGCCAGCGGGAGGCACTGCGATGGAACCAAATCGGAATGCCTCTGGCATGGCTGGGATGTATCGGGGCCGTATTTGCCGTCGGGCTTTTTGTTCCCCGCGGAACCAGCCTGCTTCTCATTATTGGAGGCTATTTGTTTCTGTCCTTCCCCCTTTTCCTCTGGTTCCTATGGCGGTGGGAGGACTGGAGCAACGACGTTTACATGCTGACTTCCAACCGCATCATTGACATCAAGCGGACGCCCTGGTTTATGCGTGAGTCGCGGAGGGAAGGCAACCTGGATGTGATCCAGAATATCTCCTATGATATGCCGGGGATCATGGCCCACATCTTCAATTTTGGCACGGTGGTCATCGAGACCGCCGGGCGGGCCGGTGACTTTGACTTCGAATGGGTCTTCGATCCCGCCGGTGTGCAGGCCGACATCTTCCGGCGGATGGACGAGTTCGCAGAGAGCGAGAAGCAGAGTGAGCGGCGGAGACGCGAGCAGGAACTGCGGGATTGGTTTTCAGTCTATCGGGATATGGCGGCCCAGGGCGAGATCCCTGGCGAGCCCTCGCCCAGGGAATCGGAACAATGAGCGTGTAGCGGGGGCTCTCTATTTGCATCCGCCCACACGCCCACAATGCCAAGAGGGAAAGTCAGGCAGAAAAAGATGGGCTGATTGGTTTGTCGAGTACCACGAGTTGGCGTCTGGACAAGAACCACAAAAGGAAGATGAGTCGCGCCTGTAACCAAACTTTTCTCCCCATCACTTGTGTGATATAATAACCTCACCCTTTTGGGTTTTCCGAGAGATTTGGATTGCGGAGAGGAGGTGATAGCAGAAGACATCTTTTCAGAAAAAGCCATAGCGGTTTCAGTTTATCATTAATTAAGACAAGGAGGTCAGAGATGAATAGGAAGTTATGGGCTGTATTGGCCCTGGTGACCATTGTAGCTATGGTGGCAGTGGCCTGCGGGCCGACCGAGGCCCCTCCCCCACCAACCGAGGCGCCAGCCACACCAACCGAAGCACCGACCGAAGCGCCTCCGCCGCCAGAAGAGCTCAAAGTGGCCTTCGTTTACGTGGCTCCCATCGGCGACCTGGGTTGGACCTGGGCTCACGAACAGGGCCGCCTCATGGTGGAAGAGGAACTAGGCATCGAGACAGCCTACATTGAGAACGTGCCCGAAGGGCCGGATGCCGAACGGGTCATCCGCGACTTTGCCCAGAAAGAGTACGACCTGGTCTTTGCCACCTCATTCGGCTTCATGGACCCCATGGTGACCGTGGCTGGTGAATTCCCCGACAAGTACTTTGAGCACTGCTCCGGCTACAA
>CAYFXP010000467.1:0-3477 GCA_964346935.1 uncultured Syntrophobacterales bacterium | reverse complement strand
ATTGGGATGTCCCTCGAATGGATGGGTCATCACTCCCTTGCGCAGATAGAAGGTCAATTCCATTCCATCCTCGGAAATCTCATACCTCTCCGCCAGGTCAGGCTCGATGACGGTGATATCGCCCGTTTTGAAACGCAGAAGCCCATTGTAGATCATGTCATGGTGAGCCGTGTCCATGGTTCCAAAGCTGAAGCCTGGATCGAGGCTTCTGATATCGGCTGCGTCTAGGGCAATACGCAGGACCTTCTTGCCCGATGCCGTCCCTGGCTGAAGCCCAACGGCCACCATGATCACCGCCAAGAAGAGCACAACCACTGTTCTCATACCAAGTCCATTTGAGAGTTTATCCATTTTACTCCTCCTTTCCGCGAAACCGATCGTAGTCACCACTCCTTTACCGTCAATTAATGCCGGGCTTTCACCTCCCTTCCATGGGATAATAGTGCACTACCACAGGATAATGTTCCACTACCACAGGATAATGTTGCACTACCACCTCCTTTCCATGAAATAAGGTTGTGATGAGAGGGAAAGTTCCCTTTTTGCAATCCTCTGCCCTTTCACGCATGGATTTCCCACAAGCACTCCGCAAGAGTTTTCTCAAAGTGGTCAATACTGAAATACCTGGAGGACTCGCTTCTCCATCATTTCAATTCCAGCCATCCCGTGTATTCCCTCGGCTTGAAACGGGCGGCTACTAGTAAGAGTGCCATAAATCCTTATTCTTAGCCCAGGGAATCGGTGATCCCTTCCTTAGCATATCCGGACTTACCTGTCAAATTATTCTTGGTTTTCAGCCGGGTCAACAGATACATGGTGACCCGCTTTCTCCTCAGCCTCATTTCACCTACTTTGGAGAATACTGCTAGCATCGATCTCGCCTCTTGCTTTACTTTAGACCACCTTTTCAATCTTAAGCCTTCTCAGCGATTGATCAAAGGAATGAATAACCTTATTCTATGTCTCTGTCCGTAAGTCCACCGTTCAGAAACATTGTTCCGGTCCCGCCCCCCCGAATAATCAACACCGTTCAGGAGCATGGCTAGGTGAAGCTTACGCCGCACTTCCAGCGGGGTACCCGCATCGAGGTTGACTAAGTCAGGACAATGACGATTCTCCCCATCGCATTTGCCAAAGGTAAGGATAAGGACAGTCATGGGATAGAAAAAGAACGGGACGTCGAAAATCGTCCGTGTACACAACCCCCTATATCGTGCTTCTTGATTACCTCATTCATGTCCTTTCTCAGCATGGGCCCCAACGTATTAATGCATCTTTGGGGCTCACCGTCTGCTAAAAGCCCCAGATAGGCTAATCCTGCAGCACAGACAACAGGGTTACCGCTGTGAGTACCCTGACTTATCACACGACGATACCGATTTCGCTCCTGGTCATCGGCAAGGGAAATCAATTCCATTATGTGTCTCTTACCTGCCACTGCTGATAGGGGTAGACCCCCACCAATAGTTTTGGCGAGGGTCGTTAAATCGGGACTCACCCCAACAATCCCTTGTACTCCGTGTGGCCCATAAATGGAAAGGGTCTTATCAACCGGGAGTCATGTTCAATTCCACTGGCATTACTTTGCGAGCCCGGCCGTAGAGACTCTTAGACTCTTTCCGCGTATCTTGGTATTCCTCTTCTATTGTCATTCGTGCGCTCCTTCATCATTATTCGTTCTTTCGGCGTTGGTTTGCGTTACTGGTTGACAGCAGGCTAATTGGCAACTCCGACATTAAACACAATACTAAACTAATGTCGATAAATTGCCTTTAAACGATGGCACGGAGCCTAGCGGTCGTCGTCACCTTGTTAAAAGTCCCAGCTTCATCAAAGCGTTTCAGGAAATGGAAGGGAACAATGCGGCTCTCGGCCCGGTGCTTACCAATCGGATCGGACCTCCCCTGCACGTACCAGAGCAATCCGTGTCATTACAGGACCAATCAACTCAAATATCACAGTTGCTGCTATGACTACCGTCAATATAATGTCGCCGACGTTCGGACATCGCTCCGTTGCCACGAGCGCCATGCCCAGCGCAACGCCTGCCTGGGGCATCAACGCCATCCCCATCCATCGACGGACCACAGGGCCGGCCCGGCCTATGACACCACCCATCCAGGCCCCGAGAAACCGCCCAATTACCCGAAAAACTACGTAAGCGAATCCGATGAGTCCGACATGATACAGTGCATCAACATGGAGCGAGGCCCCCGCTAACACGAAAAACAGGATCATAAAAGGCCATTCGATACCTTCGATAGCGTGAAAGGGCCGGGTATGGTGGCGAGCGAGATTTGCGACGACGCCTCCCAAAACCATCGAGGCCAGTATGAATGAAACTTCAAGCCAGATTGCAATCCCGCCACAGAGAAAGACCAACCCCAAAGCTTCGACAAGGGTGGGCTCTCCTGCTTGGATTCGACCGGTCAGATAGGCCATTGGGATGCCCAAGCCGATACCGAGGAGGAGGGCACCACCGAGCTCCCAGGCGCCGGCCACGAGCGACACGGCGTTACCACCCTCCTCACCGGAACCATGGGCTGCGGTGAGCATGAGACTGAAGAGGATCAGCCCCCATGCGTCATCAACCGCCACAATACCGAGCAACGTCCGCGAGAAACGCCCGCGCGCTCTTACCTCGTGAACGACGTCGGCAGTCGCTGCCGGGGCGGTGGCGGGGGCGATCCCGGCGAGCAACAATGCGATATCGAGCCGTACGCCGATCAGGAGGAGCCCCACCAGCATCACGGCTGCTGTGGCGACAACCGAAGCGATGGAGATCCATAGCACCAGCCGACCGTGCCGGCGCATCGACGGAAGGGTTAGTTTTCCTCCGAGCAGAAATCCGACCATGACGAGCGCGATATCCGCGATAACATGAAACCATTTTTCACCCAAAGCGGGGAGGAGATCAAAAGCGGAGGGTCCGATCAGAAAACCGAAGATCAGCAACAACGTGACCCTCGGCAGCGGAGTGCGACGGCCGAGGGCATCTGTCACAAGGCCGAGAAGGAGCAAAACACCCAGTGTAAGAAGTGTTGTCGCTACGGCGTCCATGGGGCCTCACGAATCACGGCCGGAGCCATCTCAAGAGTCCTAGCGCCCGACACCTGCAAACTGGCCCTTCTCATCTCTTAATCTATGGCTCTGTCACTGATAGGTATAACAAGATTTCCTCAATTTCAAGGCACACCTTGAAAATTCTCTTGGCGTGATTTATTTAACGAGTAAGGAGATCTAAGAAATAGTTTTGAGCAGAGCAAACTTTCTGGGGATCTCGATTGATTCGATTTGACATTTGCCCGGGAGATGATTACATTTTTGCCAAAAATTACCCCATGGGAATTCCAGGGTTCTCTCGTGGTAAGGGAGAGGTATATTTCAAAGGCGAGCCCTCGGAGGCTCGATACAATTCACCGGGAAAGGAGAGGGTGCCATGAAGATCAGACCGCTTCAGGATCGTATCCTGGTCAA
>CAYFXP010000466.1:0-8917 GCA_964346935.1 uncultured Syntrophobacterales bacterium | reverse complement strand
AAACATATCCGCACACAGAACATTGCCACTTTTGCATCTCTTTCCTCCTTTCGGTTCCACAGCCATCCTTAGCTTGAAAATCCGTGTTTTTCACGAAGCCTCGAAGAGAGCTCTTGGGTGGTTTTGAAGGCCTTTTCCACCGTCCTTTCACCATCGGGGTTGACCAGACAACACGTTGCGGGCGAGATCATGCTTCTGGAGAGGAGGAATTCCCGGTCGATGCCCTCATGTGTGAGGGAATCCCATAGTCCTTGGAGGCGATTTTCAAGGGAGTCCATATCCTCCTTTTCAAATGGTTCGAAATTGGTAGGCACAATACCCCACACAATGGTCCCTGCCCGATCAAGGAAGTCCCGGATGGAACGGCCATAGGCAACGAAGACCTCCCCGTTTGAATACACATCCAGGGACAGAAGGTCAAGATCCAAACTCAACAAGAAGTCCCAATCGGGATTGCCGCAGAGATGAACACCCCGGGGGCGCTCGATCTGGGAGAAGAAAACCTCCATATCCCCCCTCGCGGCCACGTTCGTATAGCCGGACAGAGCGCTGAACAGGTACTGCAGCCCCGGTTCGTCGATAAACAGAAAGGCATTGGCATTGATGGTTTTCAGCCTCTTCAGTTGCACATTCGCCCTTTTTTCCAGGAACTCTATCATGAATGGGCGGATGGTATCGTTAAAGAGGATGGGTCGGTCGTCTTGGTCTAGGACGTTGAACCCGAGGCTGATGGGTCCTTCAAGCTGTCCCCGTATGGCCGGGCGATCCGAGAGATCCAGGCCGAGAAATCGATGGTAGACGTCTGAATAGGTCTCGCTGATATCGAAATACTCCAGCTCATCGAAATGGGCCATGGCCTCCTCGAACTCGCCCATGAATTTCTCCATGGAGAAACGCAGGGTCCGCTTTTCCAGGTCGATCATCATACCGGGAAAGCCTTCCGAGGCCTGGACATACATGTCCTCGTAGTAGCTCAGGTGAGGCAATTGGGGCCAAAAAGGCACATCCAGGGAGAGGGCCAACTCAAGGGCCCGGTTTGAATCCTTATGGGGCAATACCGCCATAGCAGTTGTGTACAAGTTACCGGGAATAGCCATGGTTCTCGAGCCGGGAACGACCTCTTATTGATTAAATGGTCTGGTCAATGGCCCTACCTGGGACAAGGGAAGCCATTGCCTCTGCGGTATAAATGGCTGAAAGGGCCCGCACCCCAAGGGTGAAGGCCCTGAATCAGGTCTAAGGTATTCCTATTTGAAAGGCTGGGGTTTGCGTGTTTAACGAACCAGACCCTTCAGCTGAGCTCGTGGCGCAGGGGCGCCAACTGTTTGCTCAGAGAGGTGATATGGTTCATCTCCTCCTTGATGATAGCGTCGATCCTATCCCTGCCTAACCTCTCGGGAACCAGCTCCTTCATCCCCAGGTAGAACACGATGGAGTCCTTTTCCATCCCAATGGCCTTCTGGAGGATATGCTCCATCGTCTCCTTCCCGGTAAAGAGCTCGGTTGGGTCCGTCGTTACATCGAAGACGTACCCGTCGGCCATTGCCCTCAGATAGAGAGCCGCTTGACCCTCTGGATCGAAAACCGTTGCCTCTCGCTCCGCATCTCGCAAGTTTGCCCTCATGGAGGCGAAGGCTCTTTCGTGTTCATCTTCCATGGCGGCGAGATCGAGCAACAGTTGCCGGTTCCCTTGTTCGGCAGTTCCTTCTGCGGCCCGGCGGTAAAATCGTGCCCCGTTTCTCTCGATCTGTTCGGCCATTTCGAAAATCTCGTCGGCATTGAAAGGGATGCTCATCGGTGTTCCCTCCATCAACTCTCAGCGGTGGCGGCCGGGGGCGTGAAAACGCGGGCGGCCATCTCGCGATCGAGCATGAACAGCCCACCCTTGGCATCGCCCATGAGCTTGAGCTTCTGCACCACTTCGTCCGCAGAGGCCTCCTCCTCCACCTGCTCGGTGACGAACCACTGGAGGAAGATGTTGGTGGCGTGGTCGCCTTCTTTGACGGCCAGGTTGACCAAATCGTTGATGAGACCGGTTACCTTCTGCTCATGCTTGTACGTGTTCTCGAATACATCAAGGGGCGAAGACCACTCCGTTGGTGGGCCCTCCACTGGCTGTAACATAACGCGACCACCACGCTCGTTGATGAAATCGTAGAACTTCATCGCGTGCACGAGCTCCTCCTGCGCCTGGACGCGCATCCAGTTGGCGAAGCCGGGCAGGCTGATGGACAGGAAATAGCCCGACATCGACAGATAGAGATATGAGGAGTAGAGCTCCGCGTTCAACTGCTTATTCAGGGTGGTTTGTATTTTCTCATCTAACATGGAATTACCCCCTCCAGAGACCGTGAAGGTTGCAGTATTCACGGGCCGTGATTTTCTCCGCCTTGACATCAAAGGTGGCCTCAGGCGCATCGCCAGGCTTCAAGAACTCGCGGTATGCCTTTCCGTCGACGATGACCTCTATCCATTCGATGTAGTGCTTTTCCTCCATGGGATGGGCGACGCTTCCCACCTTCACCTTTGCCCCGGTAGTGGTCTTTTCCATTACCGGGACGTGCTTTTCCCGGGCAGCGTCCACCGTGTTCTCGACGTAGAGCTTCATCGGCTGGCCGCAGCACACGAGCTCACCTTGGCCTTCGTGAAGCACCTCCACGATGTTGCCGCACACCTCGCACTTATAAACCTGTAATCTCTCAGTCATGGTTGAACCTCCTTCCTATTGCTTTCTCTCTTTTCCCTGCATTCCTTCGAGCTTAAACTCGAGCCAGTCGGCCATCTCCTGGATGTTCTTGGCCATATACCAGCGGCCATTGGCAAAGACGCCGTAGTCGGCCCCGACCATGGCCGAGGCGAAACGGGTGGAGTTGGCGAAGAAGAGCCACTGCTCGACCCATTTCTTCTCCAGGGCCTCGTTAAAGATGCTATCGTTCTGGGCCAATCCTCGAGCAATACCTTTTTCCCAGGCGAAAAGCATCATTTTTGTGGCGGTCAGGGTCCTCTCGTTGGTTGCCTTCAAGGTATTTTCGAAGCGGGTCCAATGTCCTGCCACCCATCCATAGCCATGGCACGAGAGGCAGACACCCTGTAAGGCCTTGCGCCTCTTCTCTCCTTCCTTTGCATCGATGAGATACGCCGTCACCGGCTCTCCCGTGAGCTCGGTGGGCAAGGGCAATCCAGCTCTGTTTTTAATGATGCTGGTATCCGGGGATTTGGGATGGGGATGGGCATAGATCAACCCCATAATCCTCCAGGGGAGCCGGTCGTTCATCCGATGAGTTCTCTCCGCTACGACTTCGCCTTCCCCGGCGACGATCAAACTGGCGTGGCACGACGCGCAGGTCGGGGCGGTAAAGTCCCTGCCCACCATCCAGGGAACGGGTTTGAAATCCCAGTCCTTTCCGAAGGAGGAATAGATGTTGCCATGCTTGCTTACCTCGTAGACCGGGTATGCCGGGACATCAGGCCCTTTGTGGCATTGGGAACAGGTATGGGGTTTCCTTGCCATCTCTATGGAAAAGGCGTGTCGGGTATGGCAGGCGGCACAGGAGCCCATGCTTCCATCGGGGTTCAATCGGCCAACGCCCTGATTGGGCCATCCGGAGAGAACGGGAAACACCATCTCGTCCATCACCGTTTCCCTGGTCTCTTGTCCCTTGACCTCAACCGCGGTGCCATGGCAGTGGTAGCAGGATTCGGCCTCGATTTCCGCATCTGGGGCCCTCAAGGAGGTCTTCATGTCCTTAAGGGACTGAATGCCATTCACCGTGTGGGCGAGGCTGCGATAAACGGGGTTGTTCTTGAGGTTTCCATATGCGTGGGACATGATGTTTTGGCCGTACTGCTTGGCCTCAATGGGATGACAAACAGCACAGTCCTCCGGGCTGACAACAATGTGAACCCTGTAACCCTCGTGCTCGAAGGTGTCTGGATGCTTCTCGGGATTCAGGGTATGACACTCAGCACAGCCGACTGCGGTTTGGACAAGTTCCTCGGGGACCTTGTCAGCTGAAACCCTCCTCTCAAGCTTAGGTTTCTTGAGGGCCTCCATCGGGCTGGTCTTTGCGTGGAGGCTCTTCTCCCACTCGGCCAAAATCCCGGGGTAAACCGAGAGGTGGCAAGAGATACATTCCTCGGTAGCCTGGCTGAAGGGAGCGCTTGCCCCAAATGCCATGCTCGTTGAAAGGAGAATAGCCATGAATATGCCACCTAGACATTTCATGAGTAAGCCTCTTTCGGGCTGTCTCCCACCCATGCGACGCTGCCCCCTGCCTTATCCGGGCTCAAGACCCCTCCGCGACTGCGTGAAAGCCGTCAATCGGGCCGAAAACATGTGTCCAGAGACCACAGGCAGGGAGGTCCTCGAAATGGTGGGCATTATCCCTATCGAAAAGACCTGGTTCAGACGCAAATCAGAGGCCGAGAACAACCCTGCATTGAGCGCTTTTCCCCGTTACAATCTCCTCGGCCGCGCCGTGGAGTTGGGACCAAGGCCCGGCTATATTTTTACCGGCCTACAGACCTCGGTCTTCTTAGCAGCAACTCGCCCGCAGGCATCGCAAAAGTAAGAGAGTTTTACCGTCTTGGGCTTACAAACATGCCGTGGATTACCCACTACGACCCCGCAATAATCGCACTTATATGCCTTGTCCAATACAACGGGGGTACACAAATGTCCTTTCGTAGTGGTTACAGCGCCGCAGGTAGTACACCTGTACTGTTTCTTGGCCGGAGCGGCTTTTTTCGTCTTCTTAGCAGGAGCCTTTTTCTTTGCCATCTGAATTCCTCCTTTTTAAAAAAACCGTTAGCAGGCAATCTCCTTATCATATACCATTGAGAACCGCATCAGGACAAGCAAGCGTTCATGATACCACCACTCGCCTATGCCTCCTTTATCCTCTGGGCAACCCTGCGCCCCAACCCCTCGCATTTATCGAGCTTTTCCCCAATGGGAACGAATTTCACCTGAAGGTCCTCTACCATTTCCATACCCGCGGCCTGAAGGTCTGCTATGAGCGTTTTTATCGCTCCCACGCCCCACCCATAGGAGCCGAATACGGCAGCTATCCTCCCCTTGGGACGGAGTCCCTTGATGTAGGTGGAAAATTCGGCGACCGTTGGAAAGACACCGTTGTTGAGGGTGGGGGAGCCGAGTAAAAGCCCCCGTGCTTCCAGCAGCTCCTTAACAATGTCTGAATTGTCGGAGTTACTCAATCGGTACATCTTTGTTGGTACGCCTTCCTCCATCAGACCCCTGGAGATCGCCTTGGCCATTTTCTCCGTACTGCCCCACATGGTGTCGTATACGATGAGGGATTTCTTCTCCGTCTCCCCCTTGGCCCATCCTTCATAGGTCGCCACCAGTTGCGGGATGTGCTTTCTCCAAATAAGGCCATGACTTGGCCCGATCACCTCAATTTCTATCCCCTTTAAGGCCTCGAGGGCTTTCGAGACCTGTGCGCCGTATGGCATAACGATGTTGGCGTAGTACTTGGTCAGTTCAGGTCGGATGACCTCCCATCCGAGCTCGTCGTCGAATCGCTCAGTGGTGGCTATGTGCTGACCGAAGGCGTCGTTGGGAAGAAGGACTTTGTCCTCTTTTACATAGGTCACCATGGAATCAGGCCAGTGGACCATGGGGACCTCTACGAAGGTCAGGGTCTTTCCCCCCAGTTCGAGCACATCCCCCGTTTTCACTATCTTAAGGGGTATTCCCTCACCGTAGTGCTGGTTCAGCTCATCCTTGGCCCTGGGGCTGCATAATATTTCTACCCTGGGCAGCGTTTCCCTGATGAGGGGCAGGGATCCTGAGTGATCCATCTCCACGTGATTTGTGACGAGGTAGTCTATCCTCTCAGGTGCTACTATGTGGTTTATCCTTTCCAACATCTCGGGGTAGAAGGGGGCTTTGACCGTGTCCACCAGGGCTATTTTCTCCCCAATGACCAGATACGCGTTGTAAGTTGTGCCCTTGTGAGTACTGTAACCATGGAAATCCCTGATGTTCCAATCAATGGCACCGACCCAATAAATACCTGGCCTCAGTTCTACCTTCATCTGCGCCTCCTTGGACTTTAGTGCGAGCCTTCAATTTCGAAATCGGCTTCAGCTCCGCTTCCCTTGGGCTTCTTCCTTGCACCCTGGACATATTCCAATCAATTCGAGCCGACTCCCGATTATCTCGTAGTCGCTGACGCGACGAACAGCATTCTCAATGCCAGTGAAGGGTTCTAAAGGTATGTCTCCGATACAGCCACAGCGTGCACAGCGTACATGACAGTGGTTTTTCACATTGCCATCAAACCGTTTTTGAGTACCTCCTAACTCCAGTTTCCCTATCATGCCACATTCGGAGAGGATTTCCAAGTTACGGTAAACGGTGCCCAGGCTGATCCGCGGCAACCGGCGACGGGCCATTTCATAAACCTCGTCGGCAGTTGGGTGTGAGTTGACCTTTCTCAGTTCTTCGAGGATAACCCCCCGCTGTCGGGTCATCGTGAATTTTCTGAATTGTGACAATTTTATGCCTTATTTGGTAATAGTTACTAATTCGAAAGTTACCGAGAAAAATATTCCGCTGTCAAGATGCGTTCAAAAAAATGTCCGGTCAAAGTCGCTCATCGCCGCTCAACCATATTTTTTCGACGATTCCAGCGTTTACGCGATATTCAACCCAGCACTGCTTGCACCTGCTGGGGTTACCTGGCAGTGGTTGTCGTAAAAATATCAATTCGCGCTCAGAGCTCCTTTCCCGAATTCTTAAGGGATTTCATCAAAGATTTTTTGCTTTGAGTAAACATGGTTATTTCTCGGCTTTCTTCCAACTCCCCAGCCCATGGAAAGCGGCTCCAAAAGGGTTGACAATCGATGAATGCTAAACTACGTTAGCCTTCACGCGGGGAGGGAAACTCTTCTCTTTGGGATGACGAGCAGGAGGTAATCAGTGCAGGAAGAATTTGGGGAGGAGAAAGGAAAAAGTCGTATGCCCAGGAGGTTCTTCCTCATGCAGCCCCTAATGATTCGAGTGTGCTATGGGTTGATCCCGTGCCTCGTGGCGTCCATCTATTTCTTTGGATTCCGCTCTCTGATCTTGACTGCAGTGGTAGTGTTTTTCGGCATTGCTGCGGAGGGAGCATTCACCCTCCGTCAGGGAAAACCCATTACCTCCGCCATTTTCGTCTCCTGTCTCATCCTTGCCCTGAGCCTTCCCCCCACGACCCCTTTCTGGATTGCCGCTCTCGGCATTGTTTTTGGGATTGTCTTCGGAAAGATGGTCTTCGGCGGGTTCGGGCATAACGTCTTCAACCCCGCCATGGTCGGTCGGTGTTTCATCTACATTTCCTTTCCCGTTGCATTGACCGCCCGATGGGCCGAGCCCTTTTCGGGAGGGTACGGCGGCTTCTCTTTTTGGTCCCCTCCCGTGGATGCGCTAACGAGTGCGACGCCCCTGGCGATTCTCAAGGCGGGAGAGAGCTATCCTCTTGCAAAACTCTTCATCGGAAATATCCCCGGGTCTCTTGGGGAAACGGCTGCGTGGGTAATCCTCTTAGGCGGTATTTACATCGTCGCTACAAAGGCCGCTCAGTGGAGATTGGCACTTTCCCCTCTCTTGGGAGGTTCCCTGACGAGCTTCGTCCTCTGGACCGCAGGTATCCGGGGAGTTCCAGACCCCCTTACCTCCCTGATGGCCGGTTCGTTTCTCTTTGGGGCTTTCTTCGTCGTCACCGAGCCCATCAGCGGCCCCAAGACCAAGGCCGCCCAGTGGATATACGGGTTTATCATCGGGGGCCTCACCATTCTGATAAGGAAATTCTCCAGTTTTTCGGCGGGGATCATGTTTGCCACGCTTTTTATGAATATATTTGCCCCCATCATGGACTTAGCGGTGAATGAAGTGAAGGGGAGAGGCAAGAAGAAATGATCAAGAAACGGCTGTTTTCCGTTGCCTACATGTTCGGGCTCACGTTCTTCTTCACCGCTTTGGTGAGCGGCATTTACGAAGCCAATGAGGAGCGGATCGCGATCAACGAGCAGATCAGGCTCCAGAAGGTCGTTCTCGAAGTCCTGGGGATCAAACCGGAACCAGGAAGCACCGACAGACGGGTAAAGGAGATCTTTGAGAGGCGGATCAAGGTCGAGGAGAGGGAGGGGAGAATTCTCTATCGTGGCTTTGCAGAGGATGGAAAAACGCTGGTGGGGTACGCCTTTCCACTGTACGGACCTGGATTTTGGGGGCCCATTAACGGGATGATGGGCGTTGACCCTCGGTTGGAGAGGGTGATTGGAGTTGCCTTCTACCGCCACAGCGAGACCCCCGGTCTCGGGGGGCGGATTACGGAGGGTTGGTTTAAGGACCAGTTCGCGGGCAAGAGACTGCTTCCTCGGGGAAAGGAGGGGAAATACTTCTCTTTGGTTCCCACCGGGACGGCCCGAGCAGATAATGAGCTGGATGCTATTACGGGGGCGACCGGGACGAGCCGCGGGGTGGAACGCCTGGTGAACGAAAACGTGAAGGATTATTTGCCCTGGTTAGCAGGGGAGAAGGCCAAGGGGAGGACATAGGGGAATCTCCGAGGAGGGAGGTTTTTTCCGGTGGTGATGATGAAAAGCGGGTCGATCTTCATTGCAGGTCTCTGGAGGGAGAATCCGGTTTTCCGGCAAATACTGGGGATCTGCTCGGCCCTGGCTGTTACCAACTTAATGGTGAATACCCTCACCATGAGTCTAAGCCTCATCTTCGTGACCTCCATGTCCAACGTGACCGTCTCGATTCTCAGGAATCTTACCCCCCCGAGGATTCGCATGATGGTTCAAACCCTGGTCATCGCCTCCTATGTGATCATCGTAGATATCGTTTTGAAGGCCTACCTCCCTGACATCAGTGAGGCCCTGGGGCCTTATGTCGGCCTGATCA
>CAYFXP010000465.1:0-10610 GCA_964346935.1 uncultured Syntrophobacterales bacterium | reverse complement strand
CGTCCTTGGCCCATTCGATATCCATGGGTTTGTCGTAGTGCTCCTCTATGATTGCTGGCCACCGGGCCAATTGCAGGACCTCCTCGTCCTCCAACACGAACGCCCGGCGCTCCTTTTTCGAGGTATCGATGTTCTTGGTGGCCGCACTCCCTCCCTTGGCGTAGACCATCTTCTTCTCCTTGGTCCCCAACGTCTTTTCTATGATCGGTTTGAGCTTCTTTTTGTCCAGTAAGGGCTTGAAGACCCTATACTCATCGGGCGTGACCGTACCCTGGACCACGTTCTCTCCACTTTTCAGCTCCCGCAGCACGGTTTGTATCTTCTCCGAAAGGTTATTGGCCTCCAGGAAACACCAGTAAGCCTCCGATGTGGTGGCAAAGCCATCGGGCACCCGAACTCCCTCTTTCTTCAGGGCCCGGATCATCTCTCCCAGAAAGGCGTTCTTCCCCCCACTGTGGGGACATCCCCCGAACCCAGACGTTCGAACCATTGCCCATACGCATTGTTGTGTACCATTACTTTCCTCCCATGACAAGCCTGAAAAAACGGACGAACCGCATCCGCACCTCACGGAAGATTCGGCCTCCCGTCCCGAATCCAAGCTCTCAGGGAATTATGCAATAGGAGATCAGGGGATGTGTATACGGTGAAGCGTGTATTTCTCGGAAATAAATGCCCTATTTCTCCCCTTTTTTGTTCTCATCTCCAGAGTAAGATGAGCTGAGATCCACGGGAATGACATACCGGCCGGTCGTCTCAAGCGCCCTCTATCGCGCCTCCGCGGTCTGACCCACCTTTTTTGTAAGGGAATTTCCAATTGGATGCGGCAATGAAGATGAAAGATATAACGTAACTGGACACAAAATACATGATACACCCCATGCATTTGAACTCATTATTTGGGAACATATTGGTTACACATTATCTTCCCGACTCCTGCTAAATTGACGTCGGATTTCAAAGGGGTTTCATATGGGTTATAGCTCTATCATATCCAAATCGGTTTATGGTGCGGTCATCTTCGATCTCGACGGGGTTGTTACGAAAACCGCCAAGATCCATGCAGCGGCATGGAAAGAGCTGTTCGACGCATACCTCAAGCACCGTGCCGCTCGGGAAGGCGAGTCGTTCGAACCTTTCGATCTTGACGCCGACTATCGCCGATACGTCGATGGCAAGCCGCGCTATGAAGGCGTCAAAAGCTTCTTGGAATCCCGGGAAATAGAGCTTGATTATGGAAATCACGACGATCCACCGGACCGGGAAACCGTGTGCGGTTTAGGAAACAAGAAAAACCAGCTGTTCCATGACCATCTGGAAAAACACGGCGTTGAGGTCTTCGACTCTACGATAAACCTCATTCGCCACCTGAAGTCCATGCAGTTTAAGACCGCGATCGTCTCTTCCAGCAAGAACTGCTCCGCTGTTCTGGACGCCGCCGGGATAGCAGATCTGTTTGACGCCAGAGTCGATGGCATCGATTCCCAGGAGCTTGGCCTCAGGGGAAAGCCCGCCCCGGACATCTTCTTGGAGGCATCGCGGAGGCTCGGGGTAGACCGTAAACGGGCCGTCGTCGTCGAAGACGCCATTGCGGGAGTCCAAGCCGGCAGGCGGGGTGGATTCGGCTGTGTCATCGGTGTAGATAGAACAGGACATGGTTCAGTTCTCAAGGACAAAGGGGCTGATATCGTGGTGAGGGATCTCTCGGAATTAGGAGTGAGGGATGATACCCCCTCTTCGGAAACAAAAGACGAAATTCTTCCCTCGGCCTTGGACTGCAGGGGGGAAATTATGCGGCGTATGCAGGGAAGGCGTGTCGGCGTCTTTCTGGACTATGACGGGACGTTGACGCCCATCGTTGACCGCCCTGACCGAGCTCTCCTTTCCCACGATATGCGGCAAACCGTGAGAGCCCTCGCCGAAGAATGCACCGTAGCGGTGATCAGCGGCAGGGACCTCCGTAACGTACAGGCACTCGTAGGCATCGACACGATCTACTATGCGGGAAGCCATGGCTTCGACATCGCCGGACCCAAAGGCAAACGTATGGAGTACCAGCGGGGAACGGATTTCCTCCCGGTGCTCGACCTTGCGGAACGTGAGCTCCGCGGTCGATTGGACAAGATAACCGGGGCGCTCGTCGAACGCAAGAAGTTCTCCATCGCGGTCCATTACCGGAACGTCAAGCCGGAGAAAGTGGGCGCGGTGGAAGAGGCTATTGATCAGGTGCTGGCAGATTTTCCGGAGCTGCGGAAGTCATCGGGCAAGAAGGTGTACGAACTCCAACCCAAAATCGATTGGCATAAGGGGAAAGCCCTCCTCTGGTTGCTCGAAGCGCTGAGGATGGATGAACATGATGTTCTTCCCCTGTATATCGGTGACGATACCACCGACGAAGACGCCTTCGAGGCGCTGGGGGAGCGTGGCATTGGGATCGTTGTCGCGAAGGGCCCTCGGCCAACGGCGGCCCGCTATTTTCTGGAGGGCCCGGATGCCGTCCAGAGCTTTCTCGAGGCACTCACATCAGCATTAAAAGGAGGGATTCAATGAATCCATGGTTATTCGTGTACGAGGGCTTCGATCCCGACGAGGAGGATTTACGTGAGGCCCTCTGTACCCTTGGTAACGGTTATTTCACGACGAGGGGAGCTGCACCGGAAGCCCAGGCCGATGAGATCCACTACCCCGGAACCTATCTCGCCTGCGGCTACAATAGGCTCCGAACAGAGATTGCGGGCCGAACAGTGGAGAATGAGGATTTGGTCAACATACCGAACTGGCTTCCCCTCAGCTTCCGCATAGCGGGTGGGAAATGGTTCAACCTTATGGACTTCGACACACTGTCTTACCGCCAGGAGCTTGACCTCAAGCGGGGCTTGCTGCTGCGCACTCTCCGTTTCCGCGACCAGGAAGGGAGGGAAACCTCGTTGGCCCATCGACGCCTGGTCCATATGGGAAACCCACACCTCGCCGCCTTGGAAACCCGGGTGATTGCGGAAAACTGGACGGGAAAGCTAGAGGTTTGCTCTGCTTTGGATGGCCGGGTGGTCAATGCGGGGGTGGAACGCTACAAGGGATTAAGAAACAATCATCTCGAACCTGTTGAGACGGATACAGTGGGTGAAGAGGCCATCTATTTAAAGGTTCAAACCAAACAGTCGGGGCTCCGCATAGCCCAGACAGCGAGGACGCGGGCCCTGATGGATGATAAACCCCTTGAGATCGAACGGCGCACCATCCAGGATCCCGGCCCCGGGTACATAGGTCATCAGTATGCAGTGGATGTGGCAGAGGGAAGCGCGGTCACCATCGAAAAGGTGGTGAGCCTTTACACATCACGGGATCACGCCATCTCCGAGTGCGGCCTAGAAGCAAAAAAGGCAATCGGTCGGGCCGGATCATTCGACGAGTTGGTCGAAAGTCACGCCCTGGCCTGGGAGCATTTGTGGAGCCACTTCGATATCGAATTCCAGCAAGTCAAAGCCCCTGAGGAAGATCGAAAGGCCTTGATCCTCCACCTGTATACCTTTCACCTGTTGCAGACCACCTCGATGCATACCATGGACCTGGATGTGGGCGTTCCTTCCCGGGGGTGGCATGGTGAGGCCTATCGGGGGCATATCTTCTGGGACGAGCTGTTCATCTTTCCCCTCCTGAACCTCAGGATCCCCGAGATTACCCGGGCCCTGCTCATGTACCGCTATCGACGCCTCGACGAGGCCCGCGCTGCCGCACGGGAGGCTGGCTATCGAGGCGCCATGTATCCGTGGCAGAGCGGGAGCAATGGTCGGGAGGAGAGCCAGGAGGTCCATCTTAACCCGAAATCGGGACGCTGGATTCCCGATAACTCGCATTTGCAGCGCCACGTGAACGCCGCCATCGCCTATAATATCTGGCAGTATTATCAAGTTACGGGTGACACGGAGTTCCTGTCCTTCTGCGGGGCAGAAATGATCCTGGAGATTGCCCGTTTCTGGGCGAGCATGGCGACGTACAACGGCGATCTTGATCGCTATGAGATCCTCGGGGTCATGGGCCCCGATGAGTATCACGAGGGGTATCCCGATGCGGAAAAACCCGGCCTGAATAATAACGCCTATACCAACATCATGGCGACCTGGGTACTGTGCCGGGGCCTCGAACTCCTCGACCTCCTGCCAGAGGACCAGCACAGGAAATTGTGCGAACGACTTGAGCTGGGCCAGGAGGAAATCCGGCGGTGGAGGGATCTCTCTCACAAGATGCGGCTCGTATATCACGATGATGGAATCCTGAGCCAGTTCGAGGGCTACGATCAGCTGGCGGAGTTCGATTGGGAGGGCTATCGTAGGAAATACGGGAACATCCATCGCCTTGACCGAATCCTAGAGGCGGAGGGGGATACCCCGAACCGCTACAAGGCCTCAAAGCAGGCCGATGTATTGATGCTCTTCTACCTCTTTTCGTCAGAGGAACTCGGACAGCTGTTCCAGCAACTCGGCTACCCCTTCGAATACGAAACTATCCCCAAGAACATCGACTACTACCTGAAGCGCACCTCCCACGGGTCGACCCTCAGCTGGGTTGCCCACGCCTGGGTATTGGCCCGTTCGGACAGAACCCGTTCCTGGAAGCTGTTTAACGAGGCCCTTCAGAGCGATGTGGCGGACATCCAAGGCGGTACAACACCGGAGGGTATCCACCTCGGCGCAATGGCCGGCACCGTGGACCTGATTCAACGTGGGTACACGGGCATCGAGACAAGGGGCCACGTGCTGTGGTTCAATCCCTGCCTCCCAGAGGAACTGGAGCACCTGCGCATGCAGATCCGGTACCGCGGCCACTCCCTTTCGGTCGAGATCAACTCCGACAATATCAAGGTAAGCGCCTTTCGGTGCTCGGAAGAACCGATAAGAATCGGCGTCAAAGACGAAGTTTTTGACCTGAGGGAGGGCGACTCAAAAGAAGTCGCGCTTGAAGGCTCCGCATTAACTCGTCCTGGAAGATCCGGGAGTCACTAGGTTGAAGGCAAAATGCCTTTTTTATGTGGTATCGACCACGAAGCCATTTAAAGGAGGGACGACTATGTCTAGCAGGGATGCTTATGTCGAAAAACTGAGAGTCCAGATTGATGAATGGAATGTCGAGATTTCGAGGCTGGAGGCCGAGGCCGAGAAGACGGTGAGAGAAGAGAGGATGAGGTACGAGCGACATATAAGGGATCTTCGGGAGATGCGGCGAAAGGCACAGCTAAGGCTTACGGAAATCCAGGAGGCTCGCGAAGATTCTTGGGAGGAGCTCAAAGAAGATGTAGGCAACGTATGGAACACATTCAAAGAAACGCTTGCCAGGACCAAGTCAGAATTTGAACGCGGGTACAAGGAAGGAGGGGAAGGATCTAAGAGCAGCAGGGAAGGATAGGGTTGGAGCCCGCGGACTGAGAATTTCAAGTATGTCGTAATCCAGCGGTGGTTCGCTCCGCTCAATACATAAATTTCCTTCCATAAATAACGGTTTACCGATATGGGAGCCAAGACGAGCAGGGGTTGTCCTTCGATTACTCGCGAGGCGGAAAGGCACAATCTATGGATGACATGGTTGCCGTCGAATCTGAGTATTCGGGGGGTGTGCCGTCGATGCATGCTCATATTGAGACTCACGGAATTCGATTTGGCATATTTTCCGGGGCTACTCCCAATACTACGGCCGTCCCCATGATCGGGACTAGTCCAATGCGGCAACGAGAACTTCCTCTGGTGGGAGTTTTAGCGCCGGTGACGAGGCTCTCTCTCAAGCTCAGGGTTTCTTTTGGCAGTGAGAGCAGTAATACGCGGTACGGCCTGAAACTTTTACCTTGCAAATGGCACGCTCGCACTTCGGACAGCTCCCTCCTTTATGACGAACGGGAATGAGGTAGGAATTCGGAAACTCCCCAGGGTCCGCCCGGCAATCTATGGCCGTCCGGAGGACTTCCTTTGAGACATGAAAGAGCCTTTCCAGGTTTTTACCCTTCAACCGATTGACCCGGGTTTGGGGCCGGATCCCCGCCTGGAAAAGGATCTCATCGGAATAGATATTGCCAATTCCGGCGATATACTGTTGGTTCATCAAGGCCGCTTTCACCGTTGCTGTTCTCCCTGTAAGCGCTTCTTCGAAGGCTTTCATATCAAAGTTCGCGTCCAAGGCATCCGGCCCCAGATCTTTCTCCTTTATGAATTTCTTCACGTCGTCAACCACGCCTACTTTCCCCAGTTTCCTCTGGGAATCGTAGGCCAGATGATAGCCGTTGGAAAAACCGATCAGAAAACGATCGTGAGGTGTATCCTTATCAAGGTCCTTGAAATATTTCAGGCTTCCGGTCATTCCGAAGTGCAGCACTAACCAATTGCCGTCATTTAGGCGTACGAAGAGATATTTACCGTGCCGCCGCGTGGATTCGAAGGTATGGCCCTCGAGTCGACGCCTCAGTTTCGTAGCCGAAATTCCCTCGAGAACCTGGGTGCTGTGCACTTTCACTCGATCGATCTCTTTGTGAAGCGAAGTTGCGTCCAGATACTGTTTGAATACTTCAACATCCGGTAGCTCGGGCATGTTCTCCCCTCTGAATTTCAAGAATGGGGCGATATCAGTCCATGGTCACTGAAAAATCGCCAAAACCGATGCAATGATTCGTTCCAAGGGTTTCTCAGCCGATTCCTCATGGGTCAAATGCGCGTAATTCTCCCGAAAGTACTCGATAACCGGGATGGTTTCCCTTTTGTGGGTTTCCAGTCTTTGCCGTACAAGATCGGGCTCGTCATCCCTCCTTTGCTCCAGCCTCACGCCACACTCGTCGCACGTACCGGGACGCTTTGGAGGATCGAAGTTCACGTTACAGATCGCCCCCCAAGAGGGGCAAACCCGATGGCCAGTAAGTCGCTTTACCACGAGGTGATCCGGAAGATTGAAGACCAAAACGGCAGTAAGGTCGAAGCCGAGATCTCCGGCCATCCTGAAAAAAGGGGTGATCTCCTCCTCCCGTCTGGGAAAACCACCGAAGATGATTTTTTCGGGATGAACCCGTTCAATCTCCCGAGCGACCACGGAGGATACCAGGTTGGACGGGGCGAGTTTTCCCGAATCCAGATATGGTTTCAACCCCCTTCCCTCAGGAGTTCCATTTTCCACCTCCTCTCGGAGAAGTTGCCCGGTCTCGATTTTCTCCATCCCTTCGCGGGATGCCAATCGATCAGTCAGGGTGGTCTTTCCGCTTCCCGGTGGACCTAACAGAATGATAGCAGCCGTTCGTTCGTCCATAACTCAATCCCTTCTTTCATCAGAACAGCATCCTTTTCGATCAAAACTGCAACCCAATTGTTTAGAAGATTCACAGGGCTTACATCAGCTTCGATGTATCCCTCTTGAAGGCGAGGGTGATGAGCCAATCGGCAAGGATCTGAAACCTGGTCTTGTATCGGGGCAGCATTGCCAGCTTAAACAACTTCCACTGCATCCACGCAATAAACCCCTTAAACTTCCATCCGTAGACCTCGCTCACCCCGAACATGAACCCGAGAGAGGACATGTCACCGCGATAGTGGAAATGAAAGGGGAAAACCTCCTTCCCCTGAACACGAAGGCGGAGGGCTTTGGCTAAGTATCGGGCCTCCTGAACTGCCACGGACGCCGTAGGCGGCAGTGTATCCCCGCCATCGCTGACATGAGCTCCGTCTCCAAGGGCGTAAACTCCCGGATATCCGGGGATATTCAGATATTCATCCACGATAATGCGACCGATCTTGTCCCGCTTCACATCGGGTCTTAAGGAGAGATCACACGCCTTTATTCCCCCCGTCCAGACCAGTATTCCCGTTGGTATCTTTCTTCCACCCTTGATGCTGATGGAGTCTCCGCTCGCCCGTTGTATGGGCGAGTTTAAGACCACTTCCACCCCCATCTCTTTCAGCCTTTGGGTGGCGATGCGCGATAGATAGGGGGGAAATGACGGTAATATCTTGTCCATAGCCTCGATGAGGAGTATTCGGACCTCGGATCGTTTGATCTCGGGATAGTCCCTCTCGAGGATGACATTGATAAACTGGATGATTTCCGTAACCAACTCGACGCCCGTACATCCTCCGCCCGCCACCACAATGGTCAACAGTTTTTTCCTTCTCCGGCCGTGGTCCTCAAGGGCCCCTTTCTCCAGCATCCCGTTAAGGGTATTCCTGAGGCGAATCCCTTCATCAATGGTCTTGAACGGAATACAGTGCTCCCGAACCCCAGGGGTTGAGTAGAAATTCGATTCGCTTCCCTGAGCTACGATGAGGTAATCGAAGCTAAAACTCCCCGATGGAGTTTCGAATGCCTTGCCGCCGAGATCCACCGTTTTCACTTCTTCGCAACGAAAATGCACCCGGCTGGGGTTTATGATTTGCCGAATTGGGATTACCACGTGCCGTGGATTGACCGTTCCCGTGGCCATCTCGTGGAGCACCGGTGTATAGAGGAGGTAATTCTTCCTGTCGAAGAGGGTAATATCGACAGCTTGCCCCAGGTATTTCCTTATGGAGAACGCCCCGTATAAACCCGCAAATCCCCCTCCCAAGATCCCGATCTTCTTTTTCGATCCCATTTCTCCTCCCGGTTCATCCGGATCATTAGAGGGTATCGTGTTTCACCCGGTGGATCATGGGAACGAAGCGAACGGGGAGAAGCCTTTCCGTCCGAATGTCCCCCGACGCTTTGGTGATCCGAAGAATCTCCTGAATCCATTCTCCAACGGGAAGGACCATCCTCCCGTTCACCCGCAGTTGGTCCAACAGGCCATGGGGAATATCCGGAGGTGCGGCCGTCCCCAGAATGGCGTCAAACGCTCCTTTTTCGGGCCAGCCTGAATATCCATCCGCCCATTTCACGTGGACGTTGGCGTACCCTAACTCCCGAAGTCGCTTCGTAGCTTTATCGGCCAGACCCTTGACGGTCTCCACCGTGTAGACTTCTTTGACCATCAGAGAGAGAACCGCCGCCTGATACCCAGATCCGGTCCCTACTTCGAGGACCCGTTCAACCCCCTCTAGGTGAAGGGCTTCAGTCATATAGGCCACGATATACGGCTGAGAAACTGTTTGCCCGTAGCCAATGGGCAGAGGCTGGTCTGCATACGCCACCTTGGAATATCTCTGGGGAAGGAAGAGGTGTCTGGGAACGGAGCGCATGGCTTCCAGGACCCGGCGATCTCTCACTCCCCGAGCCTCGATCTGTGTCTCGACCATCTGGAAGCGCTCTTGTCTCCGTCCATTCATTCTTTGGTCAGCGCGATACTCAAAAGGCATGCTACTGCTCCCGCCAGGTCCCAGTTTGCCCGCCCCGCTATAATCAGGGGACTTTTCATGTTTCATCCTAGTCACTCCCCTTGATCCTGGGGAACCTGAACCGTTAGTACCGGGCATGCGGCAACCCGTACCACTCTCTCCGCGACCGAACCGAATACGAGATGGCGCCAGCCCGTCTGGCCATGGGTAGCCATCACGATGAGGCCCGCCTTCTCCTCGTCGGCAATCCGAACGATCTCATCAGCAGCGTTTCCCTGTACGACAATTGGCCGTACGGGAAGCTCCTTCGATATCCTCTGCTCGACCACTCCGTCCAGCGACTTCTTGGAGGAAGCCACCAGCTCCTGTTGATACGCCGGAACGTTGAAGGCCGTGCCACCTAGCGGACCGGCTACAACAGGCACCGGCGGGACGACATGAACGACGCAAAGCTCAGCGGAGAAGTGCAGGGCCAATTCGTCTGCCACCCTTAGGCCCTCATAGGACGGTTCGCTGAAATCGGTTGGGCAAAGAATTTTCCTAATTGGTAACATCGCTATCTCCTTTTCCGCAAATGCCGCTTTGTAGTTCATTTGCGCTGATTATGCCTAAAGAGGTAAACATACCCATATCATAAATAGCGTACCACGATTGAAACTCCCAGGGTGATGACCAGAATCCAGAAAAATACCCCGAATGCTATTTCCACCTTCTCGCTTGCCCCTCCGCGAACAACGGTCTCGGTGCGTGAGCGAGGGGGCCCGCGGGTGCGGATGCAGCTAAGAGGAGAGCAATGACGAAACCGACGAAGGGGAACGGCAGCCAGTAAACGCCCCACAAGGATCGGCCTACGGGAGTCACCCACACGCTGCCTGCCCAGGCAGCCAGAAAAACAATGGTGAAGAAGGCGACGAAATCGGTCCACGGTCCCTGCCTCCGAACCCCCAATGCGAAAATAGCGCTCAAGAAAACTGCGACGAGAAAGGCGAAGAGTACGTCTACAAAAACCATTTTATACCTCCTTCCCCGAACGGCCTCAAAAAGCACTGGAGACAGAAAATTCAATCCAAATCCGATTCCCTGACCAATAGCGCTGCCTCCCGTATCATCTGATCGGCATACCCCTACTCGTTGTCATACCAGCTCATCACCTTAACCAAGTTCCCATCCACCACCTACGTCATGTTCAGGTTCAGTTAATTGCTACCTTTGCCATGGTGCACCTCCTTCTCGATCCCATTCTACTGCCTCTTTTTACATTTCCACTGCTCCCTGGACTTAGAGGACTTCATTCAATCGCAAGTTATCCATAAAGATTAGATTACGGTCAAGAGCCTA
>CAYFXP010000464.1:0-1648 GCA_964346935.1 uncultured Syntrophobacterales bacterium | reverse complement strand
GATGGATACTCCTATGAGAGCAACTATGCCTATGAAAACAACAATGGCCAAGATAACCAAGCCAGCGGCAAGCAGGATAGTAAAACCCCACCAGATTATGTTCATATGCTTGCTCCTCTTCAGGTTTCGTTATTGACGCACACGGCTGAATTGATCAAGAACGTTGATTCTTTCTCCCTATTGGGGGGATTGGATGATCCGAAAAAGAACTATTTAAACTTCTTTTCGCCGCATCTTATGGCGATATCCAGGGTATTCTCCTCATCCGCATAGGGGCATGTATACTTCTCGTTATATGCACAATATGGGTTGGATGCCTTATTGAAATCGATAATAGCGCGGTTATTCCCCATTAATTCCACCTCTAAGTACCGCCCATTTTCATAGGTCTCCAAGCCATTGGTTTTATCCTTGAATGGCAGGAAGAGATTTGGTCTCCCCAGATATCGGTAAATGGTGAGCACGAATTCTCGGCCCTCAATGGTGAACCCGAATTTGGCGTGTTTGACATATTTGCGGTAATTACCCTTGTTGGTGGGAAGCTTGATGTATTCGGCCCGGCCTTTGGGATTTCCCTCGATCTCTCCCATGAATACATATCGGAGGTCGATGGGATAATAGTCCAATTTCTCAAAATGGGCGATATCTTTGGCTCGGAGTGGGGACCTGGGGCTTTCCCTAAAATATCGATCTTTTTCTGCCCGTTCCCTTTCTATCTCCATCTTCCTCGATTGGAGCAGACTTGGGTCAATTTGTTCGGCTAAACCGGGAACATGGAGAGCCAGTATGAAATGCATGCTTACCAGAAGGCATTGTAAATACTTTTTCCCGTTATTCTCAATTTTGTTCGTCTTTCCTCGTGCCATCCCTTAAATTCGGTTCTTATCCCCTGCAAATTTTGTCCACAGAGCATTGACAAGATAGGCGATGACCATGGATAATAGCCCAAAGATCATGATCGCCACTGCCACGCCATAGAGGGATTGAGCCAAATTAGAGCTCCCGGTGAAAATGAGCCCCCTTACGTATCTTATTGCAATGAAGAAGATGAAAATACAGAGCCCCAGGAAGAGGCCATAGTAAATCCACCAGAAAAAGGACCTTAAGCTCTTTTTGTCCATCGTTGTAATAGGCTAATGAAGCCTCCCAACCACCTTACTCCTTCTTGCCCAACATAGGCTCTATCTGATCCATGTTCCTCTTGGCAGCCTCGATAAGTTCCTCCGCATACTCGGGGTTGTGGACCCCTTTTCCCTCCCGCACTAAGTTCACATTGTATTCGGCGTCCCCGAACAATTTGGTGAAGACAAAGGTGTGTTTTCCCTGTTTCTCCAATCTCCGAATATGGTCCTTTATCCTTTTCAGGTTTGGGTCGATCCTCTTGAGCAATTCCTCCGCCGTCGATTTCCACGTTTCCGCCATCTTCCCGTACGTTTCGTCATGGCACTCGATACAGGTTGCCTTGATGGCCTTGAAGGATTCCTTCTGTCCCTCAATGATACTGCGGTGGCAATCCCCGCATTCCACCACATCGGCCTTGATGCTGGGCAGGTCTTCAACCCCAATGCCCGTTTTCCCGTAAAAAAGCCTTTTTACGCTGAGATGACAATCTCCGCACGCTACCTGCCCCGCCCCTTCCCCATGGTGA